>JAKACD010000003.1 GCA_021821785.1 Thermoplasmata archaeon | reverse complement strand
CCGTGGGCCGGGGCGAAGCTGCGCCGCATCTTGGCGAACACCCGCCGCGTGATCGCGGTCGAGTGGATCGTCGCGGGGCAGGCGCTCGAGCTTCGACGGCCGAAGGCGGGGGGGCTCGGGAGCGAAGCCGCGTTGCGGGCCCTGCGCGCTCGAGTGCCTCCGTGGTCCCACGACCGCAGCCCCGCGCCCGACATCGAACGGGTCGCGGCCGCGATCGAGGACGGAAGCCTCGTGCGCGAAGTGCGCGCGCAGGTACCCTTCTAGGGGGAGACCGGAGTCGCGGGCGCGGCCGGAACGGCACCGGGACCCGAGGTCACCGGGAACCGGACCCGCTCTCCGCAGCTCGGGCAGCCGTACTCGCTCACGCTGCGGTGCCGCAGCGGCGTGCGGCACTTCGGGCACGGGATCGGCCGGGAGGTGACGTAGGCGGCGAAGAGCTCCTGGGCGTTGCGGTCGGTGAGGGCGAGGGGGCGCGCGGCCGGAGCCGCCGGGGCATCCCGCGGGGAGTCCGTTGACCGGTCGGCCATGGCCGAAGGGGCGCCCGCGGTGCGGGGCGTGGCGAGCCGACCGCATTGGGGGCAGACCGCGAGGTTCGTCGCGCCCGTGGCGAGCAGGGGCACGTGACAGTGAGGGCAGAGGGTCTTGAGGCCCGTTCCGGTCAGCACCGGGCTCGGCGCCCGGGGTACCCGGGTCGGAAGGGCGGGGGCGCTCCCCGTCGCCGCGGTGGGCGCGGGCAGCGGCGATGGGGTCACGGCGGGGGCCGGTCCCCAGCGGACGACCCGTCGGCCGGGGTCGTAGACGAGCGGGGAGTTCGGGCGGGCCAGCTCGTGGGCGAGGAGCTTCTCGGCCTTCCGCGCCCTCCAGGAGAGCGCCGCGGCGAGGCCGGGCACGCTCGTCGCGCCGAGCGATCGGACCGTGGAGCGCAGTCGTTCGAGGTCCGGCTCGGAGGGAGCAAAGAGCGGCGCCATCGCGCGAACTGCCGCGCGACCTCAAAAGAACCTATCGCTCGAGACGCAGCCAAAAGGTAGGCACCGGTGGAGGGGCTCCGGGTCTCTTGGACGGTGCCACCAAGAGCCGTTTCCACCGATGCCCGAGGCCAACTATCGAAACGCGAGCGGGGCTATATAGTTATCCTGGCCCCGGGAGGATGGACGATGGAGCCGGGAGAGCCTCGGCGGCTCCCGTCCGCCGCCGCTCGCGCCGATGTTTCTTAAGCACGGAGCCCTACCCCGCTTCGAGGCGGGACCGGGCCCGCCGACCATGAGCTCGAGAGGATCACAGTTCGCGCCGTCAGAGAAGGTGCTCACCGGCGACTTCGAAGCCCCCCGCCCGCCCGAACCCGTTCCCGCGGTGCTCTGGGGCCCGGACGACGACACCCGCCTGCTGCTGCGGGGGCTCCTTCGCCTGCATCGGTACCCGGTCGCGTACGAGGCCCGCACGATCGAGGAGCTCGAACAGCTCCCCTCATCCGTCCAGCCCCGGCTCCTGCTCGTGGACGTTCCGGTGGAAGCCGGTCACTGGAGCGCGGAGCTCGAGCGGGCGCTTCGGGTTCATATCGACCTCCGCCCGGTCGTGATCCTGCCCGCCGGTCGCCCCGCGGCCGAGGCGGAGGCGATCCGCGCCGGCGCGCGGGCCGTGCTCCCCCGTCCGTTCGTGATCCAGGAGTTCGTCCGGGCCGTGGCGAAGGCCCTCAGCTGAGCGCCGCCGGGGGGCGCGGTCCGTTCCGCGGTGGACGGCCGACCCGATTAGTACGCCGCGGCGTCTCCCCGAACGGGGACGGATCCGAGTGACGACGCTACCTTCCCTCCTCGAAGCGGTACGGGGTCGGGTCGGGACGACCGCGGAGGAGCTCGCCCCGTACGGTCGGGACCAGTCGTTCCTTCGGGGGAGCCCGCTCGCCGTCGTCGCGCCGGCCGACAGCGACGACGTGGTCGCGCTCGTCCGCTGGGCCCGGCAGGGTCGGGTCCCGCTCGTCCCGCGCGGCGCCGGCACCTCGCTCGACGGCGAGTCGGTCCCCGCGGACGGGGCGGTGGTCGTCGACCTCTCGGGCTGGAACCAATTGATCGAGGTCGTGCCGGAGGAGCTCTGGGCTCGCGTCGGACCCGGGATCGTGAACCGGGACCTCCAGCGGGCCCTGCACTCCCGGGGCGTCTTCTTCCCGCCGAATCCGGGGTCCTGGACCACCGCTACAATCGGCGGGCACGTTGCGACGAACGCCTCGGGCCCCCGCTCGTTCAAGTACGGACCTACCCGCTCGTGGATCCGGGAATTGGAGGCGGTCCTCGGCACCGGGGACCGGGCCCGCTTCGGACACCGGGTCGCGAAGCGCTCCGTAGGGCCGGAGCTCCTGCACCTATTGGTCGGGAGCGAGGGAACGCTCGGCATCCTGACGGAGGTCACCGTTCGCCTCGCCCCGCTCCCGGCCCGGAGGGAGGGTCTGGTCGTGCCGCTCCCGGCCCCGGTCTCCCTCTCCGCGGTCGCCCGACGGCTCCGGCTTCGCAGCGGCGCGGGGCTCTCGGCCGTGGAGCTGATCGACCGATCCTCGGCCGCCGTCCTCGCTGAGCGCCGTCAGGTCGACTGGCCGGCCGATGCGGCCCTCCTGCTCCTCGAGGTCGAGGCGCGGAACGCGCGCGACGCCGAGGAGCAACGGGCGGGGATCGTCGCTGACCTTCGGGCCGTCGGCGTCGACCGGCCGCCGACGGTCTACTCGGACGCCGACGAGCTCTGGACCCTCCGCGGAGCGAGCGGGGTCGCGCTCGACGAGCGGATGGGCCCCCGGGTCCGGGAGGACATCGCGGTCCCGCTCGGGCGGATCGATGAGCTCTTGGAGCGGCTCGGTGCGATCGCCGCGAGCGCCGGGGTCGGGCTCTTCCTCTACGGCCACCTCGGCGAGGGGAGCTTCCATCCGAACTTCGTGGTCGAGCCGGCCTCCCCGACCGGCGAGCGGATCCGGGCCGCGGTCCTCACCGCGGCGCTCGAGCTCGGAGGGACCGTGAGCTCCGAGCACGGCATCGGCCGGCTCAAGGCCGACTTCCTGGCCCGTGAGCTCGGCCCGGTACCGACCGATCTCCTCGGGTCCGTGAAGCGGCGGTGCGACCCGGATGGAATCTTGAACCCGGGGAAGCTCTATCCTTCCGCGTCCGGGCCAGCCGGGCGATTTTCTCCGTCGCTTTCGGGACCGGCAGCCGAGTAAGCCCGGCCGGACGCACCCACCGACGGTCCGGCGCACGAACGACCACGGTCGAGGCCGCGACCTCGGCCCGGAAGGCGTGGAGCTCGACCGAGAAGTGGCTGTAGGCGTGGCGCACCACCCCGAGCGGCTCAAGGCGGCCGACCGACACCCCCGTCTCCTCGCGGAGCTCGCGACGGGCCGCTTCCTCCCGGCGCTCGCCGGGCTCGATTTTCCCCCCGGGGAACTCCCAAAGCCCTCCCAACAGGCCCCGGGGGGGCCGGCGCTGGACGAGCCAGCGGCCGTCGGGATCGGTCAGGATGACCACGACCCCCCGGATGCGGGGTCGCCGGCGCCGGGGCGCTCGGCGCGGCAGGATGGAGGGATCGTCCAGCTCCCGGTGCGCCCGGCAGCCGAAGGCGACGGGGCATCGCTCGCAGCGGGGGTGTTGCGGCGCGCACACGGTCTCGCCGAGCTCCATGACCGCCTCGTTGAACGAGCCCCCGGGCGCGGCTCCTCGCACGTCGTTCAGCGCCGTCTCGAGACGTTGGCGTACCGCGTGGGTGCGAACGTCCCCCCGCTCCCCGGTCCAGCGTGCGGCGACGCGGAGGCCGTTCGCCTCGAGTGCGACCACGGGTGCGTCGAAGGCCAGGGCGGCGACCGCCCGCGCGATGTACGGTCCAACGCCCGGGAGCGCCTCGAGCTCGGCGACGGTCGTCGGGAAGCGTCCCCCGTGCTCCCGGAGGATCGTGCGGGCGGCCGCGTGAAGGTGCCGGGCGCGGGCGTAGTACCCCGCGCCCTGCCAGGCTCTCAGTACCCGCCCGAGCGGGCTGCGCGCGAGCGTCGGGAGGTCCGGAAACGCCCGAAGGAATCCCTCGTAGTAGGGGAGCGCCTGCACGACGCGGGTCTGTTGCAACAGGACCTCGGCGACCCAGACGTGGTACGGGTCGCGGTCGCGGCGCCAGGGAAGCGGCCGACGATGCGCGGCGAACCACTCGAGGAGCGCGGGAGCGAGCGTCCCCGGGAGCGGTCGGGGGTCCCTCGGACGGACGGTGGAACGCACGGGCCACCCGCCGGACGAAGCATGAGTTTAAAGCGGAGCGCCGACACTCCCCCGTCAGGCGAGCCACGTCCGAATCGCACCGGCCCCGGCGCGTCACGGATGCGACCTTCGAGCAAGAGGTGGTGCGCTCGCTCTTGCCCGTGGTCGTCGATTTCTACGCGGATTGGTGCGGGCCGTGCCGTACGACGGAGCCGACCGTCCAGGAGCTCGCGGAGAAGCTCTCGGGCCGGGTGAAGTTCGCGACGGTGAACGTGGACGAGGCGGTCGGTGTGACCCGATCGTACGGGATCCAGGCGCTCCCGACGTTCCTGTTCGTGGAGGAGGGCGAGGAGAAGGCTCGAGCCGTCGGCCCGATCGACCCGATCGCGTTCCGCCTGATCCTGGCGCGGCACTTTGTGCTCGCCGCGCGGGCACCTGGTGGTGGAGTACCCGGTATCTACGGGGTGGCCAGATCGCACCCCAAGACTCGATAGGGGTTCCGAGCCGGCACAATCCGCCGGGTCGGTGGGGCGACCTCGGGCGCATCAACATCATGATGTACTGGCGTGGGCGCTCCCGGCGCGATGTCGACCGCGGGAGAGCGGGTCGCGATCGTCGGCTCGGGGAACATGGGCACCGCTTTCGCCCGGGGTCTCCAGGAGACCTGGCCCTCCGCTCGCACGACGGTCACGCTGAGCGGCCGGGACCCGGCACGCGTACGCGCCGCCGCCTCCCGACTCGGGGTGCGGTTCGCCCGAACGAACCCGGAAGCGGTCGGCGCTGCGGACACCATCGTGCTCGCGGTCAAGCCCCAGATCCTGCCGACGGTCCTGGAGGAGATCCGGCCCGCCCTCCACGCCGGCAGCACGATCCTGTCGATCGCCGCGGGCATCCCTACCGCGTTCCTCGAATCCCGGGCCGGTCCCGAGGTCGGCGTGGTCCGGGCGATGCCCAACGTCGCCGCCTCGGTCCGGGCCTCCGCGACGGCCTACTGCCTCGGGAAGAGCGCCGGTCGCCGGGACCGCGATCGGGCCCGGACGATCCTCGAGTCGATCGGGACCGTGGTCGAGGTCGACGAGTCGCTGATGGATGCCGTCACCGGTCTCAGCGGGACCGGACCCCTCTACCTCTTCCTGATCCTCGAGAGCCTCTCCGACGCGGGCGTGAAGGTCGGGCTCTCCCGCGAGACGGCGACCCATCTCGCCATCCAGACCCTGGTCGGCTCGGCCCAGCTCGTCCGGGCGACCGGAGAGCACCCGGCGAAGCTGAGGGACCTCGTCACGAGCCCCGGCGGTACCGCGATCACGGCCCTGCACTCGCTCGAGCGGAACGGGCTCAAGGCCATGCTCATGGATGCGGTCGAGGCGGCCACCCGACGCTCCCGCGAGCTCGGCCGACGGGACGGTCCTGAGCCGGCAGCGGCCGGGGCGCACGAGAGGACCTGAGCTCGCCGGTCCGGGCGGTCGGTGACCGGCCGCCGTTCCCTTTGCGGCCGGCTGCGGCTCGGTGGCCGAGCTTGGCCCCACCGAGCCCGGAGACCGGGCCCGAACCTTTCGAAGGCGGTGTTTTTAGGGGCGTCTTCTCCTAGCGGCTTCGTATGCCCGTCAAGAAGGGTACCCCGAGCCTCACCGAAGAGGAGCGCGCCGCAGTGAAGGAGGCAACCCAGGAACGGAAGATCGTGTGGGGGAAGAACCGGGCGGACGACGAGCGCGCGGTGCTCGCCAAGATCGCCACGTTTCCGGAGCCGGACCGCTCGATGGGCCAGCGACTTCACTCGATCATCACGACGTCCGCCCCGGAGCTCTCTCCGAGACTTTGGTACGGAATGCCGGCCTACACTAAGGACGGTGACGTCCTGTGCTTCTTCCAGCCCGCGAGCAAGTTCAAGGCACGGTACGGAACGCTGGGGTTCAACGACGCGGCGAAGCTCGATGACGGCGCCGTATGGCCGACCTCGTTCGCCGTGAAGGAGCTGACGCCGTCCGACGAGGCCCGGATCTCGGCCCTCGTAAAGAAGGCGGTGGATTGAGCCCCCCCGCATCAAGGCCCTGGCCCAGGATAGGGAACCCGGCTCCGTCGCTAGGGGCCACTGTCACCTAACGCGGGGTATCTACCAGGACCTCCGGGAGAAGCAGCGCGCAGCAATCGATCTCCTGACGCCTCCGCACTCGCTGTCCGGAGCGAGCGAGGGCCACGAAGGTGGGGCGGGGACCGGTCGAAGTGTGAGGGAGGAAAGCGAGCCGCAACCCCGCGCAGGGCTAATGGCGGAAGACCCGCCAGCCGGTGAAGTACATCGCGATCCCACGGTCGGTCGCGAGCCGGATCACTTCGGGGTCGCGCAGGCTCCCGCCCGGCTGGACGATTGCGCGCACGCCCGCCTTCGCCGCGACCTCGACCCCGTCCGGGAACGGGAAGAACGCGTCGGAGGCGAGGACGGATCCCGGCGCGCGCGACCCGGCGACCTCGCAGGCGAGCTCTACCGCCTTCACCCGCGTCGGCTGGCCGGAGCCGATCCCGACCGTCCGGGTCCCGTCCGCGAGTACGATCGCGTTCGACTTCGCGTGACGGACGACCTTCCAGGCGAACGCGAAGCTCTCGAGCGCGTGCTCGTCGACGGTCGTCGGGGTGACGCACTTGAGCTCCTCCCGTTTCAGCTCCCGGCGGTCCGCCTCCTGCAGGAGAAGACGGCCGAGGGCGCTCTTCGCTTCCCATCGGGGCTGGGCGCGCGACGGTGGGGCGGTCCGGATGAGCTTGAGCTTCGCGCGATGCCCGAGCGGCTCGAGCGCCGCCGGGTCGAACGCCGGCGCGGCGAGCAGGTCGACGAAGATCCCCTTGAGGGCGGCCGGTTCGTCTCCCCCGAACGGGCGGTTGACCGCGATCGCGCAGCCGTACCGGGCCACGGGGTCCGTCGCGATCGCCTGGGCGAGCGCCTCGGTGAGGGTCGGGGCGGTCGCGACGCCGCAGGGGGTCGCGTGCTTCACCACGGCGGCCGCAGGTTCGTCGAACTCGCTCACGATCCCGAGGGCGGTATCGACGTCGAGGAGGTTCGTGTAGGAGAGCGCGTCGCCCTTCACGACGGCGAACGGCGAGGCCCGGAGACCGGCATCGACCGGGCTCACGGTATCGTAGGTGGCCGCCCGCTGGTGCGGGTTCTCTCCGTAGCGCAGCTTGAGCGGCTCGCGGCGGAAGACGATCGTCTCGGGAAATCCGTCCGCGGCTCCGGTCGCGACCCCGAGCCCGCGGGCGATCGCGGCGTCGTAGTCCGTGCAGCGCTCGAACGCGCGGATCGCGAGCCGTCGTCGGGTCGCCGCGGAGACCGCTCCCTGGTTCGCCCGCAGCTCCTCCACGAGCCCGGGATACTCGCGGGGGTCGGTGACGACCGTGACCCACTCATGGTTCTTGGCCGCCGCCCGCGCGAGCGTGACGCCCCCGATGTCGATGAACTCCTCCCGATCCCGGGCGTCGGGGTGTTCGGCGAGGTGCCGCTCGAACGGGTAGAAGTTCACGACCACGAGATCGAACGGGAGGAGCCCCCGCTCAGCGAGCTCCCGCCGCCCCGTATCGGTCCGCGGCGCAAGGACCCCCCCGAGGAGGCCGGGGTGGAGGGTCTTGATCCGGCCCCCGAACCACGCCGCGATGCCCGTGAGATCCTCCGCGGGGCGGACCGGAACATTGCCGTCCAGAAGGGCCCGGCGGGTCCCACTGGTGGCCCAGAGCTCGATCCCCAGCTCGGTCAGGGCCCGCGCCAGCCCCGGAAGCCCCGACTTGTCGTCGGTCGACAGCAGCGCGCGCTCGATCCGGACCGCGGCGAGATCCTCCGGCCCCACGACCCGTACCCCGAACGGGGAGGGAGGGGGAGAGATAAGATTCTCGGAAGCGGGCGGCGTTCCTCCCCCGGGGCGCCCCGGAACCCCCGGACCGACCACCGCCGCCGGCCCATAGCTCTTAATACGGTGAACTCGGCTAGATACACTCCCGGCCGCGCTATGCATCGTATCCGCATCCCTCGGGCCACGCCCGAGCCCGTCGCTCGACGGATCCGTCTCGCCCGACCCGAGGTGGCATCCGCCCACGCGTCTCCCCATGTGGTCCGCATCGCCCACTCAAGACCGCCTCCGTTTCGACCGGACCGGGCGGTTCGCTCGGCAGAGAAGGCTCGAGGGCCGCACCGCCCCGCGTCGCGTCGTGCCCCGGCGAGGAAGTGGCGCCGGCATGCCCGTAAGGCCCAGGTCGCACCGGTGGCGACCATCCTAGGGCTTTTGCTCGTCGTGACGGTGATCGCGAACTACCTTGCGACGACCCTTCCCGCCCAGATGTCGGTCAACGACCTCAACCACGAGATCGCGGTCGAGAACCAGCTGGGTCACTTTCAGGCGGTCTTGAACGGCATTGCCCGCGGTGGCCCTGCGGGAGCCCCCTCCGTCCAGGCCATCGCGCTGGGCTCCGAGGGGGCACCTCCGTTCGCGGCCCCCGATGGCGCGACGGTCTCCTCCATCCCGTTCGAGCCACCGGCGAACGTGAGTTTCGGTGTCGTCAGCACCCGATACGGGCCGCCGACCGGGTGGATTGCCGGAACGGGGACGCCGGCCGGCTGTACGGGCCCTTATCCGAACTTTGACTGCACGGGGGGTGCGAACGTCACCTATAACTTCACGAACCAAGGCGGCGTCATCCTCTTCCACCTGTCGGGAACGGGCGGCGCCGACCTGACGCTCAACTACTCGGCGAACAATTCGCTTATCATCGTGGACGTGACCGGGAACGGGGGAAAGGGGTTCGAGAACATCCAAATCGTGGGGAACAACAACACCGCTTGGATCAACGCCGCGGGCGGAGCGACCCAGAACCTGACCGTGATCGGGAACTACGACGACGTGAACCTCAACGCTACCTCCGGCTCTACCGTGACCGTTCGGATGGTCGGTGACCACGACACGGTCACTCTCTCCACGACGAACGGGTTCAGCAACAACGTCTACGTCTCGGGCTGGGGTTCGAACGACACGTTCAATCCGGGAACGGGCGGGGCCTACTCCGTGTGGTGGACCGGCTTTAACGCGGAGAACCCGACCGAGCCATTCTGCCCGTACGGCAATGTCTCGAGCACCGACTCCGTGGGGCCCCTCACCCGAAGTAAGGAGTCGGGAACGGTTTCCTACAACAACACGGTCTACAACAACACGGCGATCCTAGGCGGCTGGAATGTGATCTACAACACTCCGACCCCGTACGCCTGCATCTATTTCGCTCAGTATCCCGGTGGCGGGGCCAGCGTCTACGCCGCCAGCCTCCTCGTTCGTATGGCGAACACCTACGCCCCGGCAGCGGACGTCGCGTTCGATCAGGGGGCGGTGATCTACGCGCAGCCAGGGGGGTACCCAATCATGATCGACCCACCGGCCATCTCGTATGCGTACGGGGCCGCGACGGTGGTCATCCCGGCGTTCCTGAACCTCGTGGGGAGCGAGAGCGGGATCGGAATGGCCGCGGTCTCCCTCCACCTCGTGGCGGCCTCCCGGTACTCCTTCCCCGGTTTCGGGTGGGTCCTGGATCCCCACCACCACCCCTTGGTCATGAAGTTCCAGACGCCGTACGCCTATGCATGGCTTCACTACTTCAAAGGCGTGCCAACGATTGCGCCGTACGTCTCGTGCGCTCCCCTCACCTCGGCTGCGTGTGTCGGACCGTTTGAGCCGAACGGCCCACTCGGCACCGTCACGTTCGATCTCCCTGCGACCTCGCTCTCCCTCGTGCTCGCGGTCTACTCGGTCTCGCTTCACTGACCGGGCGGCGGGCACCCCGTGTCAGCGCAGCCAAGGCTCTGGACGCCCGGGACTCCCCCGGCGCACCCAGGCCTTCGCATTCACGAGGGTTCCCCACGTCCGTCGGGTGGTGAAGCGGGGACCGCTGCCTCCCGGTATCGTCTGATTCCAAACCGAACGGAACCGGACCGCATGGAACTGGTCGACCTGGACCACCGCCCGGGTTCCCTCGGTGCGAAGCACGCGTAGGGCCTTCGGCATCCTCCGGTCGTCCGGCGGGAGGGCCGCCTGCAACTCGGCCTCCCACCAACGCGGGGAAAGGAAGGCGGGAAGGTGTTCCCCCGCCACCTCGATGCCGAGGTAGCGGGGTCGGGAGAGGGGTCGCTTACCGGACGAGGTCGATGACTTCCTCGGACTCACCGGCCGCGTAGCCTCCCTTCTGTCCGAGGAGGCTCTGCGCGCGGACGCCCGTGATGATGAGGAGCACCTTGATGGTGTTCTCCATCTCGGGGGAGTTCTCCACGGAGCAACCCCAGATGATGCGGGCGCGCTTCGAGATCTTCCCACCGACGAGGGCCGCGGCCTTCTCGGCCTCGCTGACCGTCATCGTCGGTCCGCCGATGACCCGGACCAGGGCGCCGGTGGCGTCCTTGAGCTCGACCGAGCCGAGGAGGGGGGAAGTGAGGGCCTCCGTGACCGCCTCGGTGACCCGGTCGGTCGCGCTTTCGCTCTCGCCGAGCCCGATCAGGGCGACCCCGCCGTCCTTCATGACGGTCAGGATATCGGCGTAGTCGAGGTTGACGAGGCCGGGACGGGTGACGATCTCGGTGATCCCCTTGATCGCGGTCATCAGGACCGCGTCGGCGAGCTTGAAGGCGGAATCGAGGGGCATCCGGGGAACGAGCTCGAGGAGCTTGTCGTTCTGGATGACGATAGTGGTGTCGCAGACGCGGCGCAGGCGCTCAAGCCCGTCGCGGGCCTGCTCCATGCGCGCCGCACCCTCGCCGGCGAACGGGAGGGTGACGACGCCCATCGTGAGCGCGCCGGCCTCCTTCGCGAGCCGGGCCACGAGGTGCGCGGAACCGGTACCGGTGCCGCCGCCCATCCCCGCGGTGATGAACACGATGTGCGCGCCGTTGAGGAACTGGCGCAGCTCCTCCTCGTTCTCCCGGGCCGCCTCCTCTCCGATCTCGGGGCGGGCGCCGGCGCCGAGCCCCTTCGTGGCGCGGCGGCCGATGAGGATCTTGCGGGGAGCGTGGATGGTGAGGAGGTGTTTCGCGTCGGTGTTGATGGCGCACATCTCGGCGCCCTGGATCCCCTCTTCGACGCAGCGGTTGATGGTGTTGGATCCGCCGCCACCGCAGCCCACGATACGGATGTTGACCTTCAGCGTCTCGGCCAGCTTCGCGAGCTCGGCATCGTCCGGGTTCGCGTACATTGGCGCGGTCGGCTTCTTCTCTTCGACCAGGGATTGGTTCTCCTGGTGCTTCGCGATCGCTTCCTGGATGATAGACTTCATCGGTAGTTCCTCGCTCCCATTTGTCAGACGAGCGTCATACGCTCCGTCAATGGACTCTTGAGTTTCGTACATAAACGTTTGCGTTTAGCGGAAGTCGTCGGGAGTCTGACGGGAGACGTAGGGCGGGAACCCGCCGGCGCTCCATTCCTCCGAGGTGGGGGGAGGGAACGGTCTCCGCGGCGCGGCCGCGCGAACGGGCGCCGCCGGGCCCCGGGGCGGTGATGATTTATGAGAGGAGCTCTGGTGTAGGTTCGTGGTCGCACCTTCCCCCCCTTCCGGCGGGCCCGCGCCCGGCTCGGTGGAGAACGCAAATCTGGTCTCGCTGCTCGGCACGACCCGCACGCTCACGCGGATCTGGGTGCTCGTCGGCCTCGTGGTCGGCCTCTTGAGCATCATCTCGATCGTTCTCTCGATCATCGCCCTCCACTTCTACGGGGGCGGGGTCGGAGGTCTCGTCTATGCGATCATCTGGGTCGTGGTCGACCTCATGCTCCTCGACCGGATCGGCGGCTACCACGCCCACCTCTCGGCCGGACAGTATCAGAGCCTCAAGGAGCCCCTCTTGCTCTGGGGGATTCTGGCGCTCGTTTTCGGGGTGCTACCGGGAATCCTGCTGCTCCTGATCTATGCGCGGGTGCTCCCTTGGCCCGACTACGTGCCGCCGGCCGGCAGCCCGACCCCGGCGACCGCCTCGATCCCCGCCGGAGCGGCGAATCCCCCGGCCGCGAGCGCGCCGGCGGCCGAACCTCCGAAGGCGTAAGGGTCCCGCGTCGCGCCCGGCGCGGGGTCCGCGCGGGTCGCGCCGTCCGGCCGCACCTCACCCAATGTGGCGCAGCACGCGCACATCGTCCATCGTGATGAGGCCACCCTTCACCATCTCGCTGAGCGCAGGGATGAGGGGCAGGATCTTGCTCTCCGTATCGACCGCCTCGATGACCAGCGGCAGGTCCTCGCTCAGCCGCAACGCGGAGGCGGAGTGGAGCCGGCTGCGCTTTCCGTAGCCGTAGATGCCGCGCGTCACGGTCGCGCCCCAGAGCCCGCGTTCTCGCAGGAACTCGACCACGGCCTTGTACGCCGGCCGTCCCTCGTACTGGTCCGACTCCCCGACGTAGATCTTCACCCGGACCGCCCGCTCCACGAGCTCCATTTCGTTCACCGAATCCCGACAGCGAGGCCGGCGGCCCGGCCCAGATAGGCTCCGACCAAGCAGAGCCCGGCGTTCAAGAGAATGTTGGCACCGGCGAGGAGCGGCTGCCCTTCTGCGTACAGGGAGATCGTCTCGAGGCCGAAGGTCGAGAAGGTGGTATAGCCGCCGAAGATGCCGATGAACAGGAATGTCCGCAGCCCCGGCGGGAGCGAACCTCCCTGCAGGAAGGCGAAGAACAGCAGCGCCAGGAGGAACGTCCCGGTGAAGTTGACCACGAAGGTGCCCCAGGGGAAGTCCCGGGTGGTCAGCACTCCGGTCACGCCGTAGCGCAGCACCGACCCGATGGCTCCCCCCGCGGCGACCAGGGCCACCAGGCGGGCTTGCGAGATGTCCACCGCTCTCCTCCGTTCCCGGGGATACGCCCCCCGGCGGCGCCCGGCGCGTGCTAGAAGTCATCAGCCCCGGGCGGAGCGGTTGAGGGTGGACTTCATCACCCGAAGGTTGGACCCCGCCGTCCGATTTGAGCTTAGCCGTCCGGGCCGCGCACGTCGCGCGCCCTAGGCTTATGAGACGGGCCCGCCCTCCGCCCGCCGTGGAATCGTATTTTCGCACGATCGAGTCCTCGGTCGACCGCGCCTACGAGGTCGCCGATCGGGCTCGCCGCGAAGGGCTCGACCCCGAGCTCCGCCCCGAGATCCCCCGCGCCCAGGACATGGCGATGCGGGTCGAGAAGCTTCTCGCCCACCTCGGCATCGAGGGGATTTCGGAGGAGATCCGAGCCCTCGCGGCCGAAATGCCTCGCGAGGAGGTCGCGGTCACGATCGCACGGCGCCTCGCGAAGGACACGCGACGCGGCGCGGCGCTCGCGGACCGTCTGGACGCCGCGCTCCGCGTCGGGCTCGCGATCCTCACGGAGGGCATCCTCGTGGCTCCGCTCGAGGGGCTCGCCGAGGTCCACGTGCGGGAGGGCCGGGACCGTCGAGGATACATCGAGCTCTACTACGCGGGACCGATTCGAGCCGCCGGCGGGACCGCGCAGGCGCTCAGCGTGCTGCTCGCCGACATCGTCCGCCGCGACCTCGGCCTCGAGCCGTTCCACCCCGAGCCGGACGAGATCGAGCGGTACAAGGAGGAGATTCCTCTGTACAAGTACCACCAGCACCTGCAGTACGTCCCGACGCCCGAGGAGATCGACCTCGTCGTTCGGCACGTCCCGGTCGCGATCTCGGGCGAGTCGACCGAGGGCGACGCCGAGGTGAGCGCGTTCCGCAACCTGCCGCGCGTCCCGACGAACGGGATCCGGGGCGGTGCCTGCCTGGTCATCGCCGAGGGGCTCTGCCAGAAGGCGGCGAAGATCCGGAAGATCGTCGACAAGCTCGGCCTCGACGGATGGGAGTTCCTCGCCGAGCTCGGTCACCGCAAGACCGACGAAGAGGAGGCCCGGACCCCGAAGTACCTTCAGGACTCGGTCGGCGGCCGCCCGGTCCTCGCCCATCCGAACCACCCCGGTGGGTTCCGGCTCGTCTACGGCCGGGCCCGCACGACCGGGCTCGCGGCGTGCGCGGTGAACCCCGCGACGATGGTGATCCTCCAGCACTTCGTCGCGATCGGGACCCAGGTGAAGCTCGAGTACCCCGGAAAGGCCACGGCCATGGGCGTGTGCGACACTGTCGAAGGGCCGATCGTCGAGCTCGACGACGGGACCGTCACCGCGGTCCACGAGACCCCCCGGGCCGAGTCGCTCCGCCGCCGCGTGCGTCGGATCGTCGACCTCGGGGAGATCCTCGTCTCGTTCGGGGAGTTCCTCGAGAACAACCGCGCGCTCGTCCCGGGCGCCTACTCCCTCGACTGGCATGCTGCCGAGCTCGAGGCGGCCGGGGTCGACCCCGCGGTGGGGCTCGCCGTGGGCACGTACGCCGAGGCGGTCGCCCTCTCGCAGACCCATCGGGTGCCGCTGCATCCTCGCTGGCTGCTCTTCTGGCACGACCTTACCTCCGCCGAGATCCGGGCGCTCGCCGAGTTCGTCGAGCGCACGGGCCGCTGGGTCGAGGGCTCGGTCGAACTGCCCAACGATCCGGCGTGGCGGGAGACCCTCGAGCGGCTCGGCTTCCTGTTCTACCCGGTCGAGCCGAACCGGCTGCGCGGGGAACCCGACCCGGGCGCGGCGCTCGTCGGTGGCCTCGGCCTCGACCCCGAGGGAGACCGTCTCGTGCGGCGCGCGTCCCTCGAGCCGGTCGACGTCGACCCGTTGCGGTACGTCCACCGCCTTGCCGGGGTCGTCCTCCGCCCTCGCGGACCGTCACGCGTCGGGGGACGGGTCGGGCGGCCGGAGAAGGCGTACCAGCGGAGCATGCAACCGAACGTTCACGGGCTCTTTCCCGTCGGCAGTGCCGGGGGTTCGACCCGCTCGGTGCCCGAGGCCGCCCGCCGCACGATGCGGGAGGGAGCCGACGTCGACCTCGGGATCCGCAGCTGTCCTGCCTGCGGGCGGACCACCGTCTGGATGCGCTGTCCCTGCGGGCAGCACACGAACCCGACCGGCGACGTGGGCCGCCAGTCGCTACCGATCGCGCGGATCTGGAGCGACGCGGTCTCGCGCCTGCACCTCGCCAAGGTCCCGGTCGTGAAGGGCGTGAAGGGCCTCACCTCCCCGGGGAAGGTCCCGGAGCCGATCGAGAAGGGGATCCTGCGCGCGGTCCACGGGATCTCGGTCTATCAGGACGGCACGGCCCGGTTCGACCTCACGGACCTTCCGCTCACCCACTTCCGGCCGGCGGAGATCGGGACGGACGTCGCGACCCTGCGTCGGCTGGGCTACGAGCGGGATTGGACGGGGGCCGAGCTCACCGACCCCGAGCAGCTGGTCGAGCTCGCCCCCCAGGACCTGGTCGTCTCCCGTTCGTGCGGGGAGTACCTCACCCGGCTCTCCCAGTTCGTCGACGATGAGCTCGTGCGTTTCTACAACCTCGACCCGTTCTACTCGGCCGATCGGCCCGATCGGCTCGTCGGGGCGATCGTGGTCGCGCTCGCTCCGCACACGTCGGGCGGGGTCGCCGGCCGCCTGATCGGGTTCACGGACGCCGAGGCGTGCTTTGCCTCCCCGGTCTTCCACGCCGCGAAGCGGCGGAACTGCGATGGCGATGAGGACTCGGTGACGCTCCTCCTGGACGCGCTGCTCAATTTCTCCCGGTCGTTCCTGCCCGAAAGTCGGGGCGCGCTCATGGACAAGCCGCTGGTCCTGACGACCCGGCTCGTCGCGACCGAGGTCGACAAGGAGGCACACAACGTGGATGTCTCGAGCCATCACGCGCTCGCCCTCTACCGGGCCGCCGCCGAGGGCCGTTCGGCGAAGGAGGTCGAGCCCCTCCTCGACCTGGTCGGGCACCGGCTCGATTCGGGCCGGGCGCTGTCGGAGTACGGCTTCACCCACGACACCTCGCGGATCGCGGGCGGACCGGTCCGCTCCGCCTACCGCGACGGGCGCTCGATGACCGACATGGTCGAGCGGTCGGTGCTGCTCGCGACCCAGATCCGCGCGGTCGATGTGGCCGAGGCGGTCACGCTCGTGCTCAACGCGCACTTCCTGCCCGACGTGATGGGGAACCTCAAGAGCTACGCGACCCAGAGCTTCCGATGCAAGGACTGCGGCGAGGCCTACCGCCGGCCGCCGCTCTCGGGTCGCTGCACGGCCACCGGGAAAGGGGGCGCCCGGTGCGACGGCGAGCTCCTGTCGAGCGTCTACGAAGCGTCCGTGCGCAAGTACCTCCCGCTCTCCCAGCGCCTGAGCGAGGTCGAGGGAATCACCCCGTATGTGCGCCAGCGGATTCAGATCCTCTCCGACTCGGTGGCGACGCTCTTCCCGGGCTCGACCGCGCAGACGACCCTCGACCGATTCCGCCCCCGGGGCGGGGCCCCGGCCGCTTCGGAGATGCCGTGACCGGGCGCGGAACGCCCAAATAGACCGGGCCCCCTCGCGGCCCCGGTCGGGCTTGTGGGGTAGTCTGGACTATCCTGTTGGCCTTCGAAGCCAACGACCTGGGTTCGAAACCGCGGGACCGAAGAACCGCGACGGAACTCCCAGCAAGCCCGTCCGTCCCCGGTCTAGCGGAAGTAGCCGGGCGCCTGCGTCGTCTCCGCCCGCTTCTCTTCCTCGGCCTTCGCCGCCTCGAGGATGTCGATCGTGAGGATCGCCGGGGTCGGGACGAGGCGGATGCGGCCCTTCGGCTCGCCGTCGGAGCCGTCCAGCTCGATGGCGAGCGCGCTGTCACCGGCGATCGAGACGAGACCGCGGAATATCCCGACGGAGACGATCGCCTGATCCTCCGGTCCGGCCGAACGCAATCGGACGTGCGAGCCCGGCGTCAGCGCGATCGCCGGCTTCTTGGCCGCGGCGGCGTTCGCCGCGCTCATCGGGCCGAGACCCGCTCCCGGGTCGCACGGGGTGCGGTCGTCGCTTTCGTCGTCGGCTCGTTCGCCATCTTCTCCACCAAGGTCTGCAAGTGATTCACCGTCTCCCGATATCGTCGGAGGGCGTTCTGGGCGTTCGCTTCCGTGAAGTCCCAGGCTCGGGCGAAGTTCCCGTAGCGCAACCGGTAGCCCTTCCGTCCTTTCCCGTCGGCGGCCCCTCCGACCTCCTCCAGCAGATCGAGCGCTTTGAGTTTGTTGATGTGCCGGTAGACCGTCGGCTTCGAGGTCTTGAGGACCGCCGTGAGCTCGTCGACGTACCACGGGCGGGCCGGTTCGCGCAGGAGGCAGTCATGGACGAGCCGATAGGCGAGGCTCTGGGCGATGGGCCCCTCCGACCCCCGACCCTCCTCCCCCTCGGGCAGGTAGCCGATCAGCCGCAGGAACTCCCGCAGCACTTCCTCGACGTCCGCGATCGGGGTCAGCGGGGTCGAGTAACGCAATGTGAGTTCGAATGGCATGCGGACCGGTTGCCAAACCGCTCCTCGGATAAAAAAGCGGGGCTCGTTCGACCCGGACGCGACGCCAAACGATAAGCCCGCGATACCCGTGAACCGAACCTATGGCCGACCTCGACCTCGTCACACCGGCCACCTCGGACGAGGCCGTCGCGGCCCTGCGGACCCTCCCCCCCGAAGAGACCGCGATCCTCGCCGGCGGGACCGACCTCCTCTTCGACCTCGAGGAGGGGCGCCTCTCCGCGCGACATCTTCTGTCGTTGCGGCGCCTCCCTTGGCGCACCCTCGATTGGAACGGTCCGACGCTCACCATCGGCAGTACGCTCCCGTTGCGCACCCTCGAGCTGGACCCGGAGGTGCGGACGCGCCTACCGGGCCTCCTCGAAGGGGTCCGGGCGGTCGGGAGCGTCGCGCTTCGCCACCGGGCGACCCTCGGCGGGAACCTCGGCCGTTCGGCCCCGGCCTCCGACCTCGTGCCGGTCCTGCTGGCGCTCGACGCCGAGGTCGAGCTCTTGGGTCCCACCGGGACCCGCACCCTCTCCGTGGACCGGTTCGTCCAGGGCTCGCGGCGGACCGCGCGGGGCCCCTCCGAACTGATCCGCGCCGTCCGCATCCCCGAGGCCCGGCCCTCGGCGTACGTCCTCCAGCGGGTCCGACCGTTCCACGACATCTCCCACATGGCGATCGCCGTCTCCTTCTCGCCGAGCGATCGCCGTTGGCGGGTCGCGGTCGCCGGGTTCCCGCCGCGACCGATCCTCCTCCCCGAAGCGGCTACGTTCCTCGGGGGGGAGCACCCCGACGCGCCCGCGGTCCTGCGCGCGGCCCAAGAGATCACCGAGCGGGCACCGATCGTGGCCGATCGCCGCGCCTCGGAAGAGTACCGCCGTCAGCTCGTCCGTCCGCTCCTCGAGCGGGCCGTCCGCGCGGCGACCGGGGGCGGCGGATGAGCGCCCACCCTCTTCGGCTCCGGGTGAACGGTCGCCCGGTCGAGCTCGCCGACGTGCCCGTGACCGAGCGGCTGCTCGACACGCTGCGCGGGCGGCTCGACCTCAAGGGGACGAAGGAGGGCTGTCGGACCGGCGGTTGCGGCGCCTGCACCGTCCTGGTTGACGGGCGGAGCACGCTCTCCTGCCTCACGCTCGCCCAGGAGGCGGCCGAGGCTGAGATCACGACCATCGAGGGGGTCGGGAGCGACGCCGAGGGGCACCGGGTCCAGGCCGCCTTCGAGGCCGTCGGAGCGGTGCAATGCGGTTACTGCACGCCGGGCTTCGTGATGGCGCTCACCGGCCTCCTGAAGGAACGGGGCGCCGCGGCACCGTTCGGCGAATTCCTGGAGGAGCTCGGAGGGAACCTGTGCCGGTGCACCGGCTACGGCGCGATCGTCCGGGCCGCCGCGGCGCTCCGAGCGGAGGCCGCCTCCCGATGACGATCCGACCCGACCTCGCGGAGAAGATCGCCGGCCGGGTGCGTTACGCGACCGACCTCGAGGTCCCGGGCATGCTCTGGGGCGCTCTGGTCCCGGCGCCGGTGGCGCACGGTCGCCTGCGCACGGTCGACCTCGGGCCCGCGCGAGCGCGCCCCGGCGTCGTGGCGATCAGCGCGACCGAGCTGGCCGCGCTCGTCGGGGGTCGGCAGGGCGACCGGGACCGGCCCGCGTTCCCGCGCGAGCGGGTCGAGTACCTGCATCAGCCCGTCGCCGCGGTGGCCGCCCCGTCGCTCGCGGAGGCCCGGGCCGCGGCGAAGGCGGTCCGCGTCGAGGTCGAGCCCCTGCCGGTCGTGAGCGACGTGGACGCCGTCTTTCCGGACTGGCCCGGGTCGTCGGCCGCCCAGCACCCTTCGGTCGCGGCGCATGTCCATGCGCGGCGCGGGGATGTGGAGGAGGCGTTCCGCACCGCCGAGACGGTCGTGCGCGAGACCTACCGCACGGCGAGCGTGCATCAGGTCGCGCTCGAACCCCACGCCTGCCTTGCCGAGGTCGAGGGGGAGCGCTGGCGCGTCCGCACCTCGACCCAGAGCCCGTTCGGGGTTCGGGAGGACGTGGCATCGATCCTGGGGATTCCCGAAGAGTCGATCGTGGTCGAGGGGACGTGGGTCGGCGGTGGGTTCGGTGGGAAGGGCGCCTCCTTCGTCGAGCCGTGGGCGCTGCTCCTGGCCCGGGCCGCCGGCCGGCCCGTGCGGCTCGCCCTCACCTACCGCCAAGAGTTTCTCCTCGGACGCACGACCTTGCCGGCCGTCGTCCGCATGGAGACCGCGGTCTCCGCCGGGGCGATCCGGGCCCGCCGGGTCCGCCTGCTCCTCGATGTCGGGACCTCGCTCCCCGGCCGCGACTTCGCCACCGGCTACTCCATCGGGTTCCTTCTCGGTCCCTACCGGACCCCGACCTTCGAGGTCGAAGGGTACGCCGTGCGGACGAACAAGCCCCCGTTTGGTCCGCACCGGGCTCCGTTCGCGCCGCAGTGCGCGTTCGTCGTGGAGTCCCATCTCGAGGAGGTCGCGCGACGGGTGGGAATCGAGCCGGCCGCGTTCAAGGCGGCCCACCTCTGGGAGACCGGGGGGACGACCCCCTTCGGCCAGCCGATCACGGACTTCGGGCTCGCCGCGGCGCACGCCGCGGCCCGGGAGCTCGCCGACGACTGGCGTCGCGCCGCGCCCCCCGGCCATGGCGTGGGGCTGGGGATGGGCTTCTGGTCGACGAGCACGGGGGCCGGCGGGGAAGCGCGGGTGACGGTCTCCGCGGACGGGATCCGGATCCTTCAGGGAGAACGCGAGATCGGCAGCGGGAGCGTCCTGGTCGGCCTCGCGGCGGTCGCCGAGCGGAGGACCGGCCTTTCGCGCCACCGCATCCGAGTGGAGTACGGCGACACCGCCTCGGCGCCGTACGATGCCGGCGTGTTCGGAAGTCGGACCGTCGGGGCCCTCGGCCGCGCGGTCGACGACGCGCTCGTCCAGATCCTCGGCACGCTCGCCCAACGGGCCGGCGCGCCGACCCCCGTCCGCCTCGCGGAAGGCGAGCGCGGGGTCGAGCTCGAGGGTCGGGGCCAGCGCTGGCCGATCGCCGACCTCCTGACGGACGAGGAGCGCGCGCAGGGCGGGCTCACCGCGCACGGCAAGCACTACGGACGCGGGGGGAAGATCGACGAGTCGCTGGTGGTGGACGGCACGTTCTACGCGTACACCGACTTCACCGGGGCCGCCCATGTCGCCGAGGTCGCGGTCGACGCGCAGACCGGCTCGGTCCGGGTCGTGCGCTACGCGGCGTTCCAGGACGTCGGCACCGTCGTCGACCCGCCGACCGCGCGGGCGCAGGTCGAGGGCGGCATCGTGATGGGGCTCGGCACCGCGCTGACCGAGGAAGCGATCTGGTCCGCGGAGGGCCGGCTCCTCAACGCGGGGCTCGTCGACTACCGCCTTCCGACGATCAGCGAGGCCCCGCCGATCGAGGTCACGTTCGTGGAGGGCCATCCGGGCGCCGGGCCGTTCGGAGCAAAGGGGCTCGGCGAGCCCCCGATCATTCCGGTGCCCGCGGCGATCGCCTCGGCCGTGCGCGCCGCGGTCGGGGCGCACGTCACCGAGCTACCCCTCAATCCGGAGCGGATCGCGCGAGCCCTTAAGCGAGAGGAGCCGTAGCCGGACCGATGCCGCTGCCTCTCGGTGAGATCCGTTCCCTCCTCGATGGATATCCACGGACCCCGACGGTCGGTACCGTCGGTTCGCACTCGGCGATCGACGTCGCGGACGGGGCCGCGACGGAGGGTCTGCCGAATCTCGTACTCGCCCAGGCCGGTCGAGAGGCGACGTACGCCCAGTACTTCCGGACGACGCGGGACCATGTCGGGGGCCGCCGTCGGGGCTGCGTCGACGACGTCTGGACGTTCCCGAAGTTCGCGGATATCGCGGCGCCGGCGGTCCAGGAACGCCTGCGCAACCACGGGGTCCTCCTGGTGCCGAACCGCGCGCTCAGCTCGTACGTCCCGCTCTCGACGATCGAGGAGGAGCTCCGGGTGCCGATCGTCGGCTCTCGCACCCTGCTCCGGATCGAAGAGCGCACCGAGCGGGAGAACTACTACACCCTCCTCGAACGCGCCGGGATCCCGATCCCGCGCGCGATCGCCGGCCCCGAGGCGATCGACCGCCTGGCGATCGTGAAGCTCCCGCACGCCGTCCGTCGGCTCGAGCGCGGGTTTTTCACGGTCGCGAGCCCCGAGGAGTACCGGACGAAGTCCGAGCGCTTGATCGAGCGGAAGACCATCGCGGCGGCCGACCTCGCGGCCGCGCGCATCGAGGAGTACGTCCTCGGACCGGTCTTCAACTTCAACTTCTTCTTCTCCCCGCTCGTGCCGCGCGCGCAGGGGCTCGAGCTGCTCGGCGTCGACGAGCGCCGGGAGAGCAACCTCGACGGCCTCGTGCGCCTGCCCGCGGGGCAGCAGCTCGAGCTCAGCGAGTCCGCCCGCATCCCCGAGTACACGGTCGTCGGCCACGGCACCCTCACCGTCCGCGAGTCGATCCTCGAGGAGGTCTTCCGGCTCGGCGAGAAGTTCGTCGACGCGAGCCGCGCCCACTACGCCCCGGGGATCCTCGGGGCGTTCTGCCTGCAGACGTGCATCGACAAGGACGGACGGCCGACGGTGTTCGACGTGGCGGCCCGGATCGGCGGGGGGACCAACATCCACCTCGGCCTCGGCCATCCGTACGGGAATGCGCTCTGGCGGATGCCGATGAGCACGGGACGTCGGATCGCCCTCGAGATCCGCCACGCGATCGATTCCAATCGATTGAAGGAGATCGTCACATGAGCGAAGTCCCTTCCGCCCCTGCCGGCCCCCTGCGACGCACCGCCCTCTACGACTTCCACCGGCGCCACGGGGCCCATCTCGTGCCGTTCGCCGGCTGGGAGATGCCGCTCTACTACTCGAGCATCCTCGGCGAGCACCGGGCGGTGCGCGCCTCGGTCGGTCTGTTCGACGTCTCCCACATGGGGATCCTCACCGTCGAGGGAGGGCACGCCGCCGACCTCCTCGCGCGGCGGACGACCGCGAACGTCCCGGCGCTCGCCCCGGGCCAGGTCCGCTACACGTTCCTCCTCGAATCCACGGGCCGGATCGTCGACGACCTGCTCATCACCCGTATCGACCGGGGCGAGGAGCTGGAGCGCTCGTTCGTCGTCGTTCCGAACGCCGGCCGCGCCGACGAGATCGAGGAGATCCTGCGCCAGCACCGCGGGCCCGACACGCGGATCGCCCGGTGGAACGGGACCGTCGCGCTGCTCGCGCTCCAGGGGCCGGGCTCCCGCGCTCTCCTCGAGCAGCTCTTCGGCTGGTCGCTCGCGAAGCTCGGCTTCTACCACGCGGCGTTCTTCCCGAAGGAGCCCGGCGCGGCGGCCGCCGCCGGCGAGCTCGGCCGGTCGATGCCGGGGGCGCTCGGTACGGTATTCTTGGTCAGCCGGACCGGCTACACCGGCGAGCTCGGCTACGAGATCTTCGTTCCGAGCGAGGCGGCCGACGCGCTCGCGGAGCGCCTGATCGCCCACGGCGCGGTGCCGTGCGGCCTCGGGGCCCGCGACACGCTGCGGCTCGAGAAGGGCTACCTGCTCTCGGGCCAGGAGTTCCACCGCGACCACACTCCGATCGAAGCGGCGCAGGAGCGGTTCGTCGATTTCGACCACGAGTTCGTGGGGCGGGCGCCGCTCGAGAAGGAGCGGGCCGAGGGGCCGGCCCGGCGCCTGGCCGGCATTGAGATCACCGAGGCCGGGGCGATCCCCCGGCACGGGACCCCGATCCACGCGAACGGGGCCCTCGTCGCCGAGGCGACGAGCGGGGGGACGTCGCCGAGCCTCGGCCACGGGATCGCCCTCGCGTACCTGCCCCGCGAGCTCACATCGGTCGGTACCTCCCTCGAGCTCGAGATCCGCGGACGGCCCGTTCCGGGGCGGGTCGTGGCGCTGCCGTTCCTCCGGGCGGCCCCGACGCGAGGATAAGTACTCGAACCCGCCCATCTATTCGGCAACGCCATGGCGGCCGAGGCCGGGAACGGTCGCTCGTTCGTCGGCCGGGCGGAGGCGGTGGACGCCCTCTACCGGCGGTTCGAGGACGCACGGGCAGGCAGTGGAGGGGTGACGCTCCTCGTGGGGGCGACCGGGGTCGGGAAGTCGACGCTCGTCGCCGAGCTCGTCCGCGCGATGCGGGCCCGCGGGACCCAGGTCCTGGTCGGTCGGGCCCCCGCCCTGGACGTCCCGCCTCCGTTCACGCTCGTGCGGGCCGCGCTGGAGAGCGCGCGGGTCGCCGCTCCCCCCGAGACCGGCCTCGTCCCCGGGGTGCCCGGCGCCGAACGGTTCCTGATCGGCTTCGCCCCCCGGCTGAACGACGCGCGCCTCTCCTCCCCGGTCCAGGTCGAGGAGCGGCTCCTCTCCGCGCTCGGGGAGGCCAACGAACGGATGGAGTCGGTGCGCGACCCGATCTGGACCGGGATCACCGAGCAGTTCCTCGAGTTCACGCGCCGGGGCCCCACGGTCCTCGTCCTCGAGGACCTCCATCGGAGTGACGAGCCGTCGCTGGAGGCATTCGAGGTCGTCGCCCGCCAGCTCGCGGACCAGCCGCTCTGGCTCGTGGCAACGACCCGCCCGCTCGAGACGCTCTCCTCGACGATGCGCGCCCGTCTCGAGGCGTTCGAGACGGCGACCCACGCCCGTCGGCTGGTGCTCCGGGCGTTCACCTCGGAGGAGGTCGCCCAGTTCCTCCACTGGCGCGAGCCCGACCGGGAGTTCTCGGCGGAGGAGATCGCCCGGCGCTACTCTGAGACCGGCGGGAACCCCCTCCTGCTCGAGCAGTTCGACCGCCACATCGGGCCCCGCTGGGGGGCCGCCGGGGCCGAGGGGGACCTCGCGGGCCCGCTCGGCCGGGTCGACCTGCTCGACCTCCCCGAGGAAGGGCACCGGGCGCTCGCCGTCGCGTCGGTCCTCGGGTCCGAGTTCCCGTTCGCGCTGCTCCTCCGGGCCAGCGGCGAGGACGAGGAGCACCTTGCCGAGACCGCCGACCTCCTGGTCAACCGGGGGATCCTGCTCGAGCGGCCCGGCGAGGTGCTGGCGTTCACCGACGATGCGGTGCGCGAGACCGTCTACGGCCAGCTGACGGAGAGCCGGCGTCGCCTGCTCCACCGCAAGGTCGGGGACGCGCTGGAAGCGTCCGCCGGTGTCGACATCCCGACGATCTACGCCCTCGCCCGGCACTTCTACCTCGGCAAGGCCGAGGAGAAATCGCTCCAGTACAACCGGGCGGCGGCCGACATCGCCGAGCGATCGTTCGCGCCCGAGTCGGCCCGCGAGCACCTCGAGCGGGCGCTCGAGAACCACCGCCACTTGCGGCCGGCCGACGCGGACGGCGAGGCGGAGATTCTGCTCTCGATCGCCCAGCAGATCGACCACCTGGGCGAGCTCAAGGAGGCGGAGGCGCTCCTGCGCGGCGCGCTGGACCGGCGAGCGCCGACGCTCTCCCCGCACGTCCGGGCGATGCTCGAGCTCTACCTCGCCCAGATCCTCACGAGCCGGGGCGAGTGGACGTCGGCCGAGCGGGCGACCGCGGGGGTGCTGGCCTCCGCTCGGCTCGAGGGGCATCCGCTCGTCGGCATCGGACTCCACCGCCTGCGGGGGGAGGCGCTCTACTACCAGGGCCGCTACCAGGAATCGCTCGCCGAGCATTCCGAGGAGCTGCGGCTCGCGCGCGAGAGCGGCAACGAGCGCGCCACGGCCCTCGGCCAGGTCCGCCGGGCCTACGTCCTGGCGATGATCGGCGAGGCCGAGGGAGCGATGAACGAGGCGCGCGATGCGGCGCGGATCCTCGAGCGTCTCGGGGACGCTCGGGAGGCCGCGCAGGCGCACCTCTTCCTCGGGGTCGTGATCGCCGGGAACCCGACCCTCGCTCCGCGCTACGCGGAGGCGACCGAGGAGTTCACCGAAGCGATCCGGCTGGCGGAGAAGGCGCACGACTCCCGTCGGGTCGGCTGGGCCCTGTTCAACTCGGCGGACATCCTGCGCGAGGCCGGCCGCCTCGACGAGGCGGCGGAGCGCTGCCGTCGGGCGCGCGAGATCCTGGAGCGGATGGGGGACCGCTTCGGCGTGGTCCAGTCGATGATCGTGCAGGGGAAGATCGGGCTCGACCGGGGCGAATACGACCTCGCGGAGGCCGACCTCCTCGACGCCTACCGGCTCGTGCGCGAGCTCCAGGCCCCGGCCGATGAGGTCGACGTGGTCCTCCGCCTCGCCCAGCTCTCGTACGCCCGGGGCGACCGGGCCACGGCCCGGCGCCGCGTCGCGGAGCTCGAGCGCCAGAACCTTCCCGCCCTCCGTCCGGACGTCGTGCCGGACTTCGACCGGCTGAGGGCCGCGCTCGCGTCGCGGGAGGAGGAGGACCGTGCCCGCTGAGGGCGGGATCCCGGGCGTCGACGCCCTCGTGCGGCGGGCGCTCGCGGAGGACCGCGTCCGGAACGACCGGACGACCCACCTCCTGTTCCCCCGCGCGCTCGCGGCCGAGGCCGTCGTCTCGGCCCAGGCCTCCGGGGTGCTCTCGGGGATGGCGGCGGTCCGCGCCCTCGCGCGGGCGGCCGGCCTACAGGTACGCTCCGCCCGCGCGGACGGGAGCCGGATCCGGCCGGGCACCGTGGTCGCGCGGCTCGGGGGCGATGCGCGACGGATCCTCGGCATCGAGCGGACCCTGCTCAATTTCCTGATGCATGCGAGCGGCATCGCGACCGCGACCGACCGTGCGGTCCGGGCGACGGACGGGGGACGGCCGCGCCTCGCGGTCTATGCCACCCGCAAGACGCTCCCCGGGCTCCGCGACCTCGAGAAGGCCGCGGTCGTGCACGGCGGGGGCCGACCGCACCGGCGGGACCTCTCCGACGCGATCCTCGTGAAGAACAACCATCTCGTCTTTGTACCGCTCGAGACCGCGATCGAGCGCGCCCGGGCCGGCGCTCGGCCGGGCGAGCGGGTCCAGGTCGAGGTGCGCACGGGCCGGGAGGCGCTGCGGGCGGCGCGGGCGGGCATCCGGGACCTCCTGATCGACAACGCCTCCCCCGCCCGGGCCCGCGCGATCGTGCGGGCGCTCGAACGGGCCGGGCTGCGCCGGGGTCGCTTCCTCGAACTCTCGGGCGGGATCACCCCCGAGACGATCGCGCGCTACCGGTCCGTCGGGGCCGACGCGGCGAGCCTCGGCGCCCTTACCCACTCGGCGGCGGCGATGCCGTTCCACCTCACGCTCCGCCCCGCTCGCTTAAGTCACCGCGCCGACTAGAACCTTCGGCGAGGGGGCGCCGGCGATGTCGCTCGAGTCCGAGATTCGACAGCTCAGGGAGGAACGGGACGCCGTCCTCCTCGCGCACAACTACCAGCGGGGCGAGATCCAGGACCTCGCGGACTACGTCGGGGATTCGCTCTATCTCTCGCGGAAGGCGATGGAGTCCGACCGCTCGGTGATCGTCTTCGCCGGCGTGCGCTTCATGGCGGAGACCGCGAAGATCCTGAACCCGTCGCGCACGGTGCTCTTGCCGGATCTGAAGGCCGGGTGCGCCCTCGCCGACGCGATCACCGTCGAACAGCTCCGAGCCTGGAAGGCCGAGCACCCCGGCGCGGTCGTGGTCGCCTACATCAACACCTCCGCCGAGGTGAAGGCGGAGGCCGACTACTGCTGCACGAGCTCGAACGCGGTCAAGATCGTCGAGCAGATCCCGAAGGACCGGGAGATCCTCTTCCTCCCCGACATGTTCCTCGGGGACTACGTGCGGCGCCGGACCGGCCGGGCCATGCACCTGTGGGTCGGCGACTGTCCGGTCCACGCGAAGCTGCGGCCCGAGACCCTGGCGCACTCCCGGGCCGACCATCCGGGGGCGCCGGTGATCGCCCACCCGGAGTGCGGGTGCGCGAGCCAGGTGCTCCCCCAGGTCGACCAGGTCCTGTCGACCGACGGGATGCTCCGCTACGCCGAAGAGACCCGGGCGCCGGAGGTCCTCGTGGCGACCGAGGTCGGCATCCTCCACCGCATGGCCAAGCTGAACCCGACGACCCACTTCTCGCCCATCGATGCGGGGGCCGTCTGCCCGTACATGAAGGAGATCACGCTCGAGGACATCCGGGACTCCCTCCGGGAGCTCCGCTACCGGATCGATGTCGCGCCCGAGGTCGCGGAGAAGGCCCGTCGCGCGCTCGAGCGGATGGTCGCGGCCTAGGCCGATCGGCCCCGGCCGCGGCCCCCCTCAAAGGCGGGGCAGAGTGACCGAGCCGAACTGGTGGACGAAGAGGACGTAGGCGTCGTAGACCAGGATGAGCCCGCCGAGGAAGACGACCCCCGTCGCGAGCCAGGACGGCTTGCGGGTGAGGTAGAAGTGCGGGCTCAGGGGGTTGATCCGCGTCGAGAGGAACGAGAGCCCCGAGAAGACGAGGAGGAAGCCGAGGCTGCCCGGGGCGAGGAGCGAGTACTGGCCGAGATAGAGGCCGAGGAGCACGACGCCGACCGCGACCGGGATGGCGGCGTTCGACCGCCGGGACTCCATTGAGCTCTCCCGGTCCGGTCGGGACGGGGCCGGCCGCACGTACGCCCGTGGATAGTAGGCCCGGCCGTCCGACACGAAGAGACCTCGACCGGCGCGGTAGATGAACTTCCGGGTCCACGCGCAGGGAGGGGGTGGAACCGAGGGGTAAAGAACGTCCGGGTCGTCGCACCGACGAATGGAGCCGTCCCGCGATCGCCGTCCCCAGCCCGCACCCCCGTCCGGCGCCCCCTTGCTGGGGGAACCGGTCCCGCCCATCTCCCCTTGGCCCGAGCCACCGGCGTTCCGCGCGCACCCGGCGAAGGGATCCCTGGCCTGCGCGAGCTGCTCGACCCCGATCGCCTCCCGGGCGGGTCCGCCTCCGCTCTGCTGGGGGTGTGGCCGTCCGCTCTGCGTCGACTGCTACTGGCACCACGGCCTGACACCGGCGGTGCACCAATGCGCGAGCTGCCTTGCGCACGGCGCCGTTCCGGACGTGTCGATCTCGGGCGGCCGCTCCAGTGCTCCCGGGGGAACCCCCCCGAGCCTTTAGGTGCCGGAACGCGACCGGGCCGAAAGCGACCTTTTCTGGAGGATCGCGGAGGCGCCCGCGCCGGCGCGTCGGGCGAAGCCCAGCGCGATCGCGACCGTCGGGTCCTCGGGCGGTAGGCCGAGCCCGGACGGAAGGGCGAGCCGCACCCCGGACTCCCGCGCGATCCGGGCCCACGTCGAGTCGAGTCGCTCGGGTCCGGGCCCGACCTCCACGGAGGCGCTCGCCCTGCGCGCGAGGTCGATCCAGCGGCGGACGGTCTCGGGCGCGGTCCCCTCGGCGCCGAGGTGGGCGATGACTAGGGGCTCCGGCCGGTCCGTCGGGGGAGCGAACGCCGCCGGCTCCGAGCGCGTCGGGCGCAGGATGCGATAGTCGGCCGCGAGCCGGCCGAACGGCTCGGGCCGGGGGCCGAGGCCCGTCTCGATCGCGCGCGCGACCGTCAGTCCCTCGACGGCCGCGGCTCCGAGGCGACGGACCGTGCTCGGTGGCAGGCTCCGCGCGTGGCCGTCGGCATCGACCTCACCGACGACGACGCCCAGGAACGAGAGCCGTCGGGAACGGGCCTCCGCGACAAGCCGATCGATGTCGGAGGGCGACGCCGTGGGCGGGAGGTGGACGTGGAACTCCGCCACGAGGTCCTCCTGCGCGACGAGCGGGGGGAGCGGCCCCCGCGCGGCGAGCTCGATCTCACCGAGGTCCTCGCGCAGTTCGGGGGGGATCCAGGCAAGCCCGAGGGCCCCGTAGACCTCCTCCTCGGTACGGCCGGCGACGCGCTCGTCGTCGCGGAAGACACCGTACTCGTTCACCTTGAGCCCGCGGGCCCGGGCGATCGAGCGAAGGTGGACGTTGTGGTCCTTCGAGCCCGTGAAATACTGGAGGGCCGCGCCGAACGCGGCAGGCTCGACGACCCGTAGGTCGACCTGGAGCCCGCTCGCGAGCACCACGGTCTCTTTCGTCGGGCCCCGGACCCGCACCTCGCGTACGTCGGGGAGCGCGGTGAAGGCGTCGAAGACCTTCTCGGGCGCCGTCGAGGTGACGAGGATATCGAGGTCGCCCACCGACTCCCGGCAGCGTCGGAAGCTCCCGGCGGCCTCGGCTCGTTCGGTCCCGGGGACGGCCCGGAGGGCCTGCACGATCCGCTCCGCGACCGGGTAGACCGACTCGATCGCGGCCCGATCGTGGCCCGAGCGGGGCGCCGCCCGGGCGGCGGCGAGCGCCAAACGGATCTGGTCGATCTTCTTCTCGCCGAACCCCTTGACCCCGGTGAGCCGACCGGCCTCGATCGCGGTGGCGAGCTCCGCGGGGCCCTCGATGCCGAGCTCGACCCAGAAGCGGCGGGCGGTCTTCGGCCCGAGGCCGGGCAGTCGCAGGAGCTCGACGACGCCGGGAGGGACCTCGCGCTTCAGCCGCTCGTAGTAATGGACCGTGCCGGTCGCGAGGTACTCGCGGATCTTCTCCCCGATCGCCTCGCCGACCCCCGGGATCGAGCCGAGCTCGTTCCGCGCCGCGACGGCTCCGAGGTCCTCGGCAAGCGTCTCGATCGAGCGCGCGGCCCGACGGTACGCCTCGGGCTTGAACCGTTCGCCGAGCACGTCCAGGAGGTCGGCGATGTTTCGGAAGATCTCCGCGGCCTCGGCGTTGGACGGCACGGTGGTCCTGCCCGACGAGGACGGTCCCAGAGCGTCTTACGCGTTGGGATGGGTCACGGGCTGAGGCCCGACCCGAGATCGAGCCAAAGGCGGCGGTCGACCGGTCGGAAGTCGAGCCGTTCGTAGAGCGCCCGGGCCGCCACCCGGTCCTCCCGAACGTACAGCGCGACCCGGGCACCGGCGGCGCTCGCGGCCCGGAGCGCCGCGCCGAGGAGCTCGCGGCCCCACCCCTGACCACGGTAGTCCTCGTGGACATAGACCCCGCCGAGGATCCAGACGCGGGGCAAGCGGACCTCGGCGCGTACCGCCCCGAGGAGGTGCCTCCGCTCGAACGCGCCCCAGACGAGTTCGGCCTCGGGGTCGAGGAACGGATACTCCGCGACGACCGGGTCGCTCAGGCGACGCGCCCAGGCCGCGAGCGCCGGAAGGTCGTCCCGTGAGAGCGGCCGCACGTGGCCGGCTCGGGCCGGCGGCGCGACCGGGACGGTCGCTTCCCGGGCCAGGACCAAGAGCGGGTACCGGGACCCCGGGCCCCGCGCCGCCTCGACGGTCGCGGCCGCCTCCTCGGGAACGATCGCGACCGCGGGCCGTTCCGGGAGCACGGAGGCGAGCGCCCGCGCCGCGGTCCCGTGGCCGAACCAGTGTACGATTGGCGCGACCGGATGGCCGAGCCAGACCAGGAGATAGCCGATCGTCGACTCTCCCTGGACGGCCGAGAAGAACCGGATGCGGCCCGGGTTCCGATCGAGGTCCCACAGGGCGAAGGCATGGGCGATCGGCTCCTCCGCCGCGGCCCGCTCGAGCCAGGCCCGGTCCACCGTGGGCCGGACCTCGACCGGGGCACCGGTCATGGCCGGGGGAGGTCGCGAAACTAGTTAGACTGCGCGGCCCCCTTCCCCGAACACAAGCGTAAATTCTGGCCGGTCGTCGCGCGGGCGTGCGTGCCCACCGGCCCAGCCCCGAGTTCCCCCAGCATCTCGCCCGGCTCTACGCCAGCTTCCCGTTCGACCGGTCGCTGGCCGACGACCCGATCTCGGTGCTGCGGCCGCTCGGGCCGGACGCCCGGCGGGCGGAGATCGCCGGCGTCTTCGGCTCGACGCTCGCCATTGGGAACACCACGGCGATCCGCGGAGCGATCGCCCGGCTGGCGGAGATCGCCGAGGGGGACCTGGCGCGCCTGGTCGACCCGGCCTTCGCGCGGGAGCGGACGCGGCGCCTTGCCGGCTTCCGTCACCGCTGGATCCGGGGCGACCAGCTCGACCACCTCGCCGGGGTGCTGAGCGACTACTACGCGACGCACCCCTCGCTCGAGGCGGCATTCCTCTCCGGCTCGGAGGGGGGCGGCTTCGCCGCCGGGCTCGATGCGTTGGCCCGCACGCTCCGCGGACCGAGCCGGGCGCCGCGGGGATACCGGACCCTCTTCCCGAGCCCGCTCGACGCGGCGGGGAGCCCGTGCAAACGGCTCACCCTCTTCGTTCGCTGGATGGTGCGCACGGGGTACCCGGACTTCGGGGTCTGGCCAAGGGTGCCGACCGGCAGCCTTCGCATCCCGCTCGACCAGCACGTCCACTGGATCGCGTACCACCTGGGGCTCACGGCGCGACGTACCCGCTCATGGGCGGCGGTCGAGGAGGTCAGCGAAGCGCTCCGACGGATCGACCCGATCGATCCCGTGAAGTACGATTTCGTCCTCTGCCACACCGGGATCTCGGGGGACTGCCCAAAGCACCGGGACCTCGCCGTTTGCGGCCCCTGCTCGGTCCGCCCGGACTGCCGTCTCTGGCGGGGTCGGGGGGTCGCCGAATGAGCGCGGGCCCGCTCTCCATCGACGCCGGGCTGCTCGCACGGTTCCGGGCCGCGGGCGCGGCCATCGCCTGGCGGCCGGCCCCCACGAAGGGGCCCCGGGGCCGGCGGGCGCGGATCGCTCACCTTCACGACGAGGAGGCCCGCATCGAGGCGTGGGGACGAACGCCCGGGGGCGGAGTGGAGGTCGATTCCGGCCCGGTGGGGGCGCTCGTGATCCTGCTCGAGGCCGATCGGCGGGGCGCGCTCCCGAGCCTGGAAGCCCATGAGGCCGGCGCGGCTCCCCGGTTCCCGCAGGGCGCCCTCGCGGCGACGTGGGGCGCCCCCCCGACCGCACCCGGCGGACCGACCCTGCGGGACCTGGTCGAGCTGGCCCGGTACGCCCTGGCGTGAGTCCGGCATCGTCCTGGGGATGTAATTCGATAATTATATTGTTAAATAGTCTAACGAATTCGCCCGCCCCGATGGGGCCCCGTACCGACCGATCGACGTCCGAGGCCGAGCTGCTCGAGGCGATCCGCGACGTCTCGCACACCGTGGTCGCCCGGCTCATGCCCCAGGCGGTCTCCGAAGGGCTGAACGCGCCGACGTTCTGGCATCTCCATCACCTCGAGTGGAGCGGCGTCAAGCATCCCAGAGATCTCGCCCGTCGGCTCGGGATCACCGCCGCGGCGTGCACCTGGTCGGTCGATCAGCTGGTCGCGCTCGGCCTGGTCGCCCGTCACCCGTCCGATTTGGACCGTCGCCAGATCGTGCTCACCGTGACCCCGAAGGGAAAGCGGACCCTCGCCGCGGTCTGGCGGCGCTTCGACTCATCGCTCGACAGCGCGCTCGCCACCCTCCCCCCCGAGGATGTCGCGGTGACCGCCCGGACCCTGCGCACGCTCGCGACGCACCTGAGCCACGAGACGACCGGCGCGGCACCGGAGGGCCGACCGTGAGCGCGGCCCCGACGCCCTCCACGGCGACCACCGCGGCCGGGACCCCGTTCGATCCCGGGGCCGCGCGGGCGGTCCTGGTCGTGCTGACGCTCATGGCGGCGATGGTCACCTACGTCGAGACGATGGTGATCCCCGCGTTCCGCTCGTTCGTCACGTTCTTTGACAACGCGCCCGCCACGACCGTCGTCTGGATCGTCTCGGCGTACCTGCTGGTCGGCACGGTCGCGACCCCGATCTTCGGGAAGCTCGGGGACAAGTACGGCAAGAAGCGGATCCTCGTCCTCGTCATGAGCCTCTACGCCGTCGCCGTGAGCCTCGCGGGGTTCGCGCCGAACATCGGCGCGGCGTTCGGCCTCGACCGCGCGAACCAGATCTACGTGCTGATCGGGATTCGGGCGTTCCAAGGCCTCGGGATGGGGATGTTCCCGCTCGCCTTCGCGATGATCCCCGAGGTCTACCCCGCGGCGCGGGTCGGCCCGGCGCAGGGGATCATCAGCAGCATGTTCGCGGCCGGTGCGTCGGTCGGCCTCGTCGGCGGCGGGTACATCGCCTACGAGTGGGGCTGGCAGCTCACCTACCACACGGTCATTCCGCTCGCGGTGACCCTCGCCGTCCTCGCCTACCTGTTCCTGCGCGAGTCCCCGCATCTCACGCCGCATCCGTTCGACCTCCCCGGGATCGGGAGCCTCGGACTCGCCCTCGCGTTCACGATGTTCGGCCTCACCGAGGGGGCCTACTGGGGCTGGGGCCACTGGTCCGCGGTCTCCCTGGCCGGCGTCCCCTGGGGGGTCCCCCAGTTCTTCCTCCTCGCGCTCCTCGCCATCGGCTTCTTCCTCTTCTGGGAGCCGCGGGCGAAGTTCCCCGTCGTGTCGTTCGCGGCCATGAAGCAACGGAACATCTGGATCTCGAACGTGAACGGCGTGATCGTGGGTACCGCGATGTTCCTGATCTTCATCGCGATGGCGATCCTGGTCGAGTACCCGTTCGCTCCGGGGTTCAACTACAACGAGTTCCAGATGGGGCTCGTCTCCGTGCCCTCGTCGGTCAGCATGCTCGTGCTCGCGCCGGTCTGGGGCCGCTGGGTCACCGCCCGCGGGCCGAAGCCGGTCATGATCGGGGGGTTCGCCATCATGGGCCTCGGGGCGCTCGGGCTCGTCCTGTTCCACGGCTCGATCCTGGAGCTCCTCCTCCTCACGATCCCGACGCTCGTCGGGAATGTCGCGGTGCTGATCGCGATGTCGAACATCATCGTGCTCTCCTCGCCCCCGAAGGAGCTCGGTATCCAGACCGGCATGAACCAGACGTTCAGGAACCTCGGCAGCGCGATCGGTCCCGTGATCGTGGCGACCGTCACCGCGAGCTTCGTCACCACGATCTACCTCCCGGTCCAGGGCGCGAGCGGCCTCACTACGCAGCCGCTGTCCGTGTACACCATTACCGGCTTCGAGCTCGTCTTCGCGATCACCGCGGTCGCGGCCCTCCTCGGGCTCCTGCTCTCCCTCGGCCTGCGCAACTTCCGCTTCCTCGCGGACGGGCGCCGCGAGGAGGTCCTCCCGGGCCGGAGTCGCGCCCCCCGCGCGGTTCCGGAGGAGCCGCCGATGGCGGTCGTCCGACCCCCCGACCCGTAGGCGGGCGGCGTTCGCCCGCGGGGCGAGCTCGACGGCGGGACGGCCGCGCGGTCGACCTTAGGAGCAGCCGCTCGTGGAGCCGCAGACGGTGCACGCGTAGCACGTGCCCGAGCGCATCATGATCCCGCCGCACACCGCGCAGGAGGGGGCGTCCTCGCTCGTCGCTCCGCCGGCGGCCGTCTCGGGCGCGAACGCGTCGAGCGGACGGGTCTCGAACTTCACGGTCTGGCTCGCGGCGGGGCTCGGCTTCGGCGCGGCCGCCGGCGCCGCGCCGTGGCCGTTCCCCTCGGCCGGGCCCTCGAGCCCGATTGCGCGTCGGTCGTCCTCGGTCAGGAACTCGATCGCGAGCCAGCGGGCGACGTAGTCCGGGATTGACTTCGCGAAGCGGATCTTCGGGTTGTTCGTGGCGCCCGCCGGCTCGAACCGGAGGTGGGCGAGCTTCCGCACGAGGTCCTTGAGGGGCACCCCGTGCTGGAGCGCCATCGACATCGAGATCCCGAGCGAGTCCATGAGACCGTTGACGGTCGACCCTTCCTTCGTGACGCGGAAGAACACCTCGCCCGGTCGGCCGTCCGGATAGAGCCCGACGGTCACGTAGCCGTCGTGGCCGCCGACCGAGAAGTGGTGCGTGATCGCCTTCCGCTCGTCGGGAAGGCGCTCTCGCGCGGGGCCGCGGGGTCCGACCGGCGCGCCGGCCCGCCCCTTTCCCGTCTCGAACGGCTGGGAGGCCTTGCAGCCGTCGCGGTAGAGCGCGACCGACTTGATCCCGAGCCGCCAGGCCTCGAGGTAGATCTTCTCGACGTCCTCGACGGTCGCTTCGTTGGGGAGGTTGATCGTCTTCGACGCCCCGCCGGACAGGAACGGCTGGACGGCGCCGAGCATTTTGAGGTGGCCCATGGGCGGGATCGTCCGGGTTCCGCCCGCGGGCGCGAGCGCGCAGTCGAAGACCGTGAGGTCCTCCGGGTCGAGCCCGGGGGCGCCCTCGATCGTGCCGGTCTTCTCCACGTGCTCGGTGATCGCCCGGATCTCCGCGGGCGAGTAGCCGAGCGCGGTGAGGCCGTCCGGCACCGTCCGGTTCAGCATCCGCAGGACGCCGCCGCCGACCAGGTTCTTCACCTTGACGAGCGAGAGCTCGGGCTCGAGACCGAGCGTGTCGCAGCCCATCAACAGTCCGATCGTCCCGGTGGGCGCGATGACCGAGATCTGGGCGTTGCGGTATCCCCAGAGCTCCCCGGCCTTCACGGTGTCGTGCCAGCGGTCGACCGAGGCCTGGACGAGCGCCTTCAGGCGCGGGTCGTTGAGCGCGATCTGTTCCGCGGCCCGAGCATGCTTGCCCATCACCCGGAGCATCGGCGCCCGGTTCTTCTCGAACCCCGCGAACGGGCCCATCCGCTTCGCAATCTCCGAGGACATGTGGTAGCCCTCGGCGGAGAGGAGCGCCGAGATGCCCCCGGCGAGCGTGCGGCCGGCGTCCGAGTCGTAGGCGAGGCCGTAGTGCATCAGCAGCGCCCCGAGGTTCGCGTACCCGAGCCCGAGCGGCCGGTAGTCGTGCGAGTTCTGGGCGATGGTGGCGGTGGGATAGCTCGAGGCATCGACGATGATCTCCATCGCGAGGATCATCGTGCGCACCGCCTGGCGGAAGAACTCGACGTCGAGCTGGCCCTTCGCGTCCAGGAACCGCATCAGGTTGATCGACGCGAGGTTGCACGCCGAATCGTCCAGGAAGAGATACTCGCTGCACGGGTTGGAGGCGTTGATGCGGGCGGTGTTGGGAGAGGTGTGCCAGTCGTTCGTGATATCGTCGTACTGGACCCCCGGGTCCCCGCAGCGCCACGCCGCGTAGGCGAGCTTGCGCCAGAGCTCTCGGGCGCGGAACGTGCCGGCGACCGCGTGGTCGGTCCGGTTGTACGTCTTCCACTCGCCGTCGCGCACGACCGCGTCCATGAAGGCGTCGGGGATGCGGACCGAGTGGTTCGCGTTCTGGTAGGCGATCGAGGCGTAGGCGCTGTCGGGATCGGTGCCGTCGAAGTTCGCGGAGTAGCCCTCGCGGATGAGGGCGAGCGCCTTGTCCTCCTCGCGGACCTTGCAGTCGATGAAATCGACCACGTCCGGGTGGTCCATGTTCAGGATCACCATCTTCGCGGCGCGCCGGGTCGTGCCGCCGGACTTGATCACGCCGGCGAGCGCGTCGAACGCCCGCATGAACGACACCGGTCCCGAGGCGATCCCGCCGCCCGCGAGCTTCTCGTGGCTGCCGCGCAGCGAGGAGAGGTTGGTTCCCGTGCCGCTCCCGCCCTTGAACAGGCGGCCCTCGCTGGTCGCGAGGTTGAGGATCGAGTCCATGTCGTCCGCGACCGACTGGATGAAGCAGGCGGAGCACTGCGGCGGTTCTCGGACCCCGACGTTGAACCAGACGGGGCTGTTGAACGCCGCCATCTGCTGGACCATGAGGTACGAGAGGCTCTCCTCGAAGGTGGTCGCCTCCTCGGGCGTGTCGAGGTAGCCGAGCGCGAGGCCCTGGTGGGCCATCCAGTGGCAGACGCGGCGGATCATCCCGTCGATCGAGCTCTCGCGTCGGCCCTGGATGATGCGGAAGTACTTCGACGCCGCGATGTTGACGCTGGTCTCCGACCAGGTGGTGGGGGCGCGGATCCCCTTCTGCTCGAAGATCACTTTCCCCTCCGCGTTCTTGATGACGGCATCGTGGCTCCGCCACTCGACCGTGTCGAACGCGGTCTTGCCGCGGGGAACCAGGCGGGGGACGGGAATCGGTTCGCGCCCGAGCCGGGCGGGTCGGCTAGCCGACTCGTCCGCGACGGGCATCGCACGCTTCTTGGCAACGGCCATTCGGGCTCACTCCTTGGAGAGCTCGCGGAGAATCCGTCGAGCCGACCGTACCACGACGCGAGCGCCTATTCCACCCGCGGCCGGTCGGTGAAACACCCTTGGGGCAGGGGCGTTTCCCCCCGGTCGGAGTGGGTCGACGACGCGGATGGTGTCGCTCGGGACACCGTGAAAACCCTCCGGGTGCGCCCAACCACGATTGAGTATAAGGTTGCTAGGTTCGACGGCGCGCGGATTTCGCGTCGACCGCGTCGTCCGAAGCGCTCAACGCGTGTCTTGGTAAGTTCGGTTGCGCGCGGGTCCACGGAGTCGCGCGCGCGCGGCAGGAGAGATTCCGTGTGGGTGCGTCGGCGCACGGACCGGCCCCGAGCGTCCGCCGAGAACAGATTCCGCTCGCGCCCCGAATCTATGTGCTCGAATCGTCGATCGCCCACTCCGTGACGGACGTCGACGGCGGGCCTCCTCCGGTAGTCGGGGCGCGGGTCGTCGCGTTCTTCCGACAGCACCCGGTGCTGTGCCTGGTCGCACTCACGCCGGCGATTCCGGAGTACCTCTCGGGCTCCACGGGCGTGTATCCGCTCGTCACCGCGCCGCTCGTCCTTCTCGCCCTCGGAGCGACGCCGCCGATCGCGGTCCTGGGGCTGATCGCGCAGATCGGGCTCCCGATCGGGCTCGGGATCGATGGGGTCTACGGGCTCTTCGTCGTGCTCTGGCGTCGTTACGGGGCCGCCCCGGCTCCGCCGAAGGCGACGACCTTCCCGCTAGGATGGGCCGGCGGCGGAGGCCTGACCTGCATCGTGCAGGGCATCAGCGCGCCGCAGTCCCCGCAGTACCAGCCCTCGTCCGCCACCCAGAGGAAGGCGCCGCACCGCTCGCACTTCCTCGGGTCGTCCGGGTCGTTGCGGCAGACCATCGACGGTCCGAACGGCTCTCGGAGGATAATCCGTTCGGTCGAGCGGGGTCCAAAAAAATGGCGTAGGGAAAGGGGACCCTTGCGGAATCCCCTGAAAGAGTAGGCGAGCCGTTCAGGCGTTCTTCATCTTGGCGCGCGAAACGAAGCCCTTCTTGTCCAGGAAGTACATGTAGCCGTCCTGGCGGGTGATCTTCTCCGTTCCGACACGCGACTTCTTGCCCGACTTGTTCAGCTTCGTCGGGGTCTTCCACAGGTACCCGTCCTTGCCGAGATAGTACAGGTAGCCCTTCTCTCGCTTGATCTGTTCCTTGCCTACGCGCTCCGCCATGTTGGCGACCTCGACCGGCGAGAAGAAAGGCCCTCCTATTTGAATGTACTGACGGAGTTACGGCGGAAAATCCGGTTTTCCCTGACGGAAAACGAGCGCCGGAATCGCGTCGAACCGGTAGCCGAGCTGGTCGACCGACGGGAGGTCGAAGAGCGCGAAATCGGCCGCGCACCCCGGCGCGATGCGGCCGGCCCCCTCGACGCCCACCGCGTGGGCGGCGTTCACCGTCGCCGCCGTGAGCGCCTCCGCCGGCGTGAGGTGGCCGCCGTGGACGGCGTGCGCGAGGACGAGCGGCATCGACTCGACCCACGAGTTCGGAGAGCAGTCGGTGCCGAGGGCGACCGGGACCCCGGCGTCGACGAGCGCGCGGCCCGGGCTCGTCCGCTCGGGCGAGCTCGCGAACGCGGTGAGCGGCAACAGGACGGCGGTCACCCCCGCGGAGGCGAGGCGGGCGCGATCGGCGGCGGTCGCCCGAAGGAGGTGGTCGGCCGACCGCGCTCCGAGCCGCGCGGCGAGCCGCGCCCCGCCCGAGAGGACGAACTCCTCCGCGTGCACCTTGATCTCAAGGCCGAGGGCGAGCGCGGCGCGCAGGATCCGCTCGGACTGGGGGACGGTGAAGAATCCCGGCTCGCAGAACACGTCGCAGAAGCGCGCGAGCCGCTCCCGCGCCACCACGGGGAGCGTCCGCTCCACGATCTGGTCGACGTAGGCGTCGGGGCGCGCCCGGTACTCGGGGGCGACCGCGTGGGCGCCGAGGTAGGTCGGCACTAGCCGCAGCCCCGTCCGCCGCGCGAGACGGGGAATGAGCCTAAGGAGACGGAGCTCCCCCGCATGATCGAGCGCATAGCCGCTCTTCACCTCGACCGTCGTGGCGCCGGCCCGGCCCATCCGCTCGAGCCGCGCCGCCGTCTCGGCGAGGAGCTTCGCGTCGGAGGCGCGCCGGGTCGCCCGCACGGTCGAGTACAGGCCGCCCCCGGCCCGGGCGATCTCCGCGTAGGAGGCACCCCCGACCTTGAGCGGCAGCTCGAACGCGCGGTCGCCGGCGAAGAGGACGTGGGAGTGGGCGTCCACGAAACCCGGGACGAGGGTGCCGTTGCGGCCGTCGACCCGGCGGCCCTCCGGCCGCAGTCGGACGAGGCGCCGTAGCGACCGCTCCGGGCCCACGGCGACGATGCGTCCGCGCAGGGCCGCCACCGCACCCGCGTGAATACGCCCGAGCCGGCCCATCGCCCGGCCGACGCGGGGGATCGGGCCGGGAGCGAGCGTCACGACCTCCGCGAGGTCGGTGACGAAGAGGTCGGCGTCGATCATGGCTGCCGGATCAGGTGGTCGAGGAGGTCCCGCGCGACCTCGGCGCCGGGATAGACCAGCCGCGCCTCGCCGAGGATCGGCTCGAGCTCTTTGTACCGGGCGGAGAAGTGGGTGAGGAAGAGGCCGCTGACCTCGGCGACCCGGGCCAGCTCGGCGGCTTGGCGCGCCGAGGAGTGGCCCCATTCGTTCGCCTCCTTCTCGATCTCCTGGCCGGCCGTGGCCTCGTGGATCAGGAGGGTCGCGCGGTGGGCGAGCGAGCGGACCTCGTCGGACGGGGCGGTGTCGCCCGAGTAGACGACCGATCGGCCCGGTCGGGGGGGGCCCATCACGTCCGCGGGGTGGACCGTGGTCCCGCCGACTTGGACGGCGTGGCCCGCCGCGAGCCGGGCGAAGTCCCGGCCCCGGATCCCGAGGGCCCGGGCCCGATCCCCGTCGAACCGACCGCGCTTGGTCGCCTCCTCGATCCGGTAGGAGAGCGCGGGCACCGGGTGGTCGGCCCGGCAGGTCCGGACCGAGTATCCCTCGAGCTCGACGGTCGACCCTGGAGAGAGGGGATGCACGGCGACCGGGTACCGCAGCGTGAAGTAGCCCATGCGCAGGGCGCGACCGACCATCTCCTCGGCGTCGGGGGGGCCGTAGATGTCGAGCGGCTCGGTCCGATGGTTGAGGCTCATGCTCTGGATGAGCCCCGGGAGACCGAGGAAATGGTCCCCGTGGAAGTGGGTGATGAAGATCCGGCGCACCCGCATGAACGACACGTTCGACTGGAAGAACTGACGCTGCGTGCCCTCGCCGCAGTCCATGAGGATGAGCTCCCGCTCCAGGTCGAGCGCGATCGCGCTGGCCGAGCGCTCCTTCGTGGGCCAGGAGCCCGCCGTGCCGAGGAAGGTGAGCCGCATCGCCCGGTGGCACTCGTCGCCGTCTAAAAGGAGGAGGGGAGGCCGGCCCAGACGTCCCGCCTCCGGACGTCCCGCGAGGTCAACTTCCCTGAACTGAAACAGGAAGAGGGGCCCGGTCCCGCTAGGGCTGCGATGGTCGACTTCGACCGGGTCCGGGAGCTCCGGTCGCGCGGATGGGGTTGGGACCGCATCGCGGCCGATACCAAGGTCGGCTTCCATCCCGACCCCTCGGTCCACGACCCGGGGCTCGCGCTTCGGGGCCTGTACCAGCGGGAGCGCTCGCGGGCGCGACGGCGTCCGACCGAGGCCCCCGCCGTATCCCGGCGGGCGCGAGAAGCGCGGGAGTCTCGCTGGACCCTCTCGCGGATCGGATACCTACTGACTCCGATCTTCGCGATCTGGTTCACGCTCGCCTTCCTGGTCCCCTCGCCCATCGGGCTGGTGCTCGCCGCGGTCCCGTACCTCGCGCTCGCCCTCGCCGTCGCAGCGTTCCTGCTCGTCTTCGGTCTCTGGCGGGCCGGGGGTCCGCGGTGGTCGCCGGCGTTCCGCGCCACCGTGGTCATCGGGGTCGTGCTCGGGCTCGTCATCTCGGGGCTCATCGCCCTCGGTGGGATCCTCTTCTTCGGTTGCCCTTACCTCCCGTCCGCGGCGAGCGCGACCTCCCAACCGGCGGGCTGGACGTCGGTCGGCGCCGCCCCCTGGCAGGAGGGAGGGCGACCCGTGGTCTACTACTACGGGGCCAGCTGGTGTCCGTACTGCTCGGCGAGCAGTTGGGCGATCTGGAAAGCGCTCGTTGCCTTCGACCCCACGAGCCCGGCTCCGGTGCCCACGATGGGCTACTCGGCCGAGGGCGGGATCCCGGAGGTGATCCTCGCCGGGCTCCCGTTCTCCTCCTCGCTCCTCTCCCTCCAGGTCTCCGAAGACCTCTCGGGCGTCGTGCAGCATTTCCCGAGCCCGTCGAACTGCTACCAGAAGGCGTACTTCAACGCCTATTCGGGCGGCGCGATCCCGTTCCTGGTCGTCAACGGGCAGTTCGTCCACGGGGGTTCCTCGCTCCTGGCGGCGAGCGCCCTGGCCCCGTGGGCGAACGGCGCCCAAGGCGGAACGCAGGCGGTCTACACCTCGGTGCTGGGGGAGAACGGAACGCCGTGGCAGGCGGTAGAGGAACCGGCGTGGTGGGCAATGGCGATCCTGGTCCGGTCCCTCGGGGGTACGGTCGGGGAGTACGCCGCGACCTACCACTGGTCGGCCGCCACGCAGGCAGCGGTCAGCGCGGACCTCGCGCAGATCCACTAGCGGCTCGCCTGCGGCCGCGGGTCGGCGGTCCGGGGGGCAAAAAGGGAAGAGGGGGTCCCGGCTCAGAGGGCCGTGGTCGACTGGGACCGAGTGGAGGAGCTTCGGGAGAAGGGCTGGGAGTGGGACCGGATCGCGGACGACGCGAAGGTCGGCTTCCACCCGGACGCCGCGATGGTCCATCCCGGGCGCGCGCTGCGCACCCTCTACCATCACCGTCGCTCCCGAGAGGCCCGCCAGGGCCCGCCGGTCGAGAAGAAGGTCTCGAAGCGCGCGACGGACGAGCTCGAGCAGCGCTGGACCCTGAAGCGGTACGGGTTCCTTTTGACACCGGTCTTCGGACTCTGGTTCCTGTTCGCCTACCTCGTCCCTTCGCCGATCGGCCTCGTGCTGCCGGCGATCCCCTGGCTCGCCCTCGCCTTCGCCGTCGTGGCGTTCCTCCTCGTCTTCGCCCTCTGGCGACAGAGCGGACCGCGGTGGAGCAAGGTGCTCCGGGGCACGGTCATCTCGGGCGTGGTCCTCGGACTGGTCTTCTCGGCCCTCATCGCGGTCGGGGGCGTCGCCTTCTTCGGCTGTCCGTTCCTCCCCGCGACCACGACCTCCCAATCCGACGGCTGGACGTCCGTCGGGGTCGCCCCCTGGCAGCAGGGCGGCGAGCCCGTCGTCTATTTCTACGGCGCTACGTGGTGCCCGTACTGCTCGGCGAGCAGCTGGGCGGTCTGGGCCGCGCTCAGCAACTACGAGCCCGGCCACAAATCGAATCCTTCGTCCACGACCCTCGTACCGGGAGCCCAGCTCGGTTCCTCGAGCCCCAACGACGTTTATCCGAACACCCCGGAGATGGTGCTGGCCTATGTCCAGACGACCTCGCCGACCGCGGTGTTCCAGGTCAGCGAGGACACTTCGGGGGTCGACGGGCAGTTCCCCGGGACCGCGGGCTGCGTGCAGCAGGCGTATGTCACGGCCTACAGCGGGAACTCGATCCCGTTCGTGGTCGTGAACGGCCAGTACGTCCACGGCGGCAGTTCGCTCATCAACCCGAGCGACCTCCGTCCGGGGGGCCAGCCGATGGCCCCCTCGACGGTCGCGGCCCAGGTGGCGGGCGAGGATACCGCGGCCGGCAGCGCGTGGCTCGTCGTCCAGGGCCAGACCTGGTGGACCATGGCGTTCATCGCGAAGGCGTCCGGGGAGCCGGTGACCACGCTCGCGAGCCAGTATGGCTGGTCTACGGCGACCGCGAGCGCCGTCTCGGCCGACGTGGCGGCCATCCACTAGGCCCCCGGGTAGGAACGAACCGTGCGGACCCGAACGATCCGGTCGCTGATCTTCCTCGCCGCCGGTATCGGGCTCATCATCTCGTTCTTCGCGGTCCTCGAGTACTACGAAGCGTCGCTCCGCAGCCTCTGCACGATCAGCCAGTTCTTCTCCTGCGCGACCGTCGACCAGAGCGGCAAGACCTCCACCCTCGGCATCCCCGACTACCTGATCGGCGTCGGGGGGTTCATCGCCATCCTCGTGGTCGCGGGGATCGCCGAGTCCCGGCCGCGGGTGCGGGTCTGGCCGTATCTCCTGCTCCTGCTCACGACGCTCGGGGTCGCCTTCTCCGCCTACTTCCTCTACGTCCAGCTCGTGGAGATCGGCGCCTTCTGCGTGGTCTGCGCGAGCGCGGAAGCGTTCGGAGTGCTCGCGTGGATCGGATCGATCCTGCTCGTGCGCGCTCCTCGACCGGGCGGGAAGGGCGCGGCGAAGGAGCGGCCGACGGAGTCCCCGGAAGGGGACGCCGCTTAGCCCTCGCGACGGCGGCGTTCTCTCTCGGCCGGGGAGCGTCCCGGGAGGGGCGGTTATATACCCGACCTTGCTCGGCCGGCCCGGTTTGCCTATGGTGGCGTCAGACTACGCAACGCTGGCCGCGGGGATCGCAATCGCCGGTGGACTGATCGGCACGGGCATGGCCCAGTCCGGAATCGGGGCTGCCGGTATGGGGATCATCGCGGAGAAGCCGGAGAAGTTCGGCCAGGTACTGTTCTTCTTCGTCATTCCTGAGACGCTCTGGATCATCGGCTTCGTGCTGGGGATCATCCTCCTGCTCGGGGTCATCTCCTAAAGGCCCCGGCCGCCGCCCCATGACCCTCGAGAGCCTGGTGGAGGAGATCCGCCGGCGGGGCCAGGCCGAGCTCGAGTCGATCGAGAAGGCCCGGGTCGCCGAGGAGGCCCGCCTCGGGGCCGAGCGCGATCGCCGAGTCGGCGAGGTCCAGACCCACGCGACCCGCTCGACCGAGGTCGAGGTCGCTCGGGAGCGCGCCCAGCGGCTCGCTGCCGCGAAGCTCCAGTCGCGCAAGCGGCTCTACGGCGCCCGGGAGCAGCGGCTGACGGCGGGGATGGCCGAGACCCGCAAGCTGCTCGAGTCGTACACCGACACGAACCGCTACGGCCCGACCCTGAAGCGGATGGTCGCCGTCGCCTCCGACACGCTCGGTAAGCAGCTCCGGGTGCGCGGGCGGGCGGAGGACGCGCCGCTCCTCGCGAAGCTCGCGGGCAAGACGTTCGACCCGACCCCGGAGACGATCCTCGGTGGGCTCATCGCGGAGACCCCGGACGGTGCCCGACGGCTCAACCTCTCGTTCGACGAGCTCCTGCGCCTCCACGAGGACCGGGTCCGCGAGCTGCTCGCCTAAGGGGGTTCGCGACCGATGGCCGGCTCCCCCTACGCCAGCGCGCTCGGGCGGCTCAAGCCCGAGTTCTCGACCTTCCTCGGCCGCGACCTCTGGCCGAGCCTCGCCGGCGCGAAGGAGCCGAACGAGTTCGCGAAGCTGCTCGAGACGACCCCGTACGCGCCCGAGGTCGCGCGGGCCCGGGCGACCCACGCCGGATCGACCCTGGTCGAGGTCGCGATCAACCGCACGTTCGTCCGGCGGAACCGCCACGCCTACGAGGCGGCCCCGTTCGCCGGACGCGCGGTCGTGGCGGCGTACCTCGGACGGTGGGACATCCAGAACATCGAGATGATCCTGAGCGCGAAGGCGCTCGGCCGGACGATCACCGAGACCGAGGACCACCTCGTCTCGAGCCGCGACATCCCCGCGGGGCTCTACGCCGGGGTGATGACGCTCGACGACTTCCGCATCGTCCTCGGCCAGCCGACCCTCGAGGCGACGGTGAGCCAGCTCGTGAAGTACGGCTACGGCGGCACGATCCTGCCGCTCCTCGAGGCGTTCGAGCGGACGCACGACATCTTCCCGGTCCTCCAGGCGCTCGACCGCCAGTACTTCAAGGCGGTCCTCGAGGCGGCCCGGTTCTTCCAGGGCGACGAGTGGGTCGTCCGCTCGTTCATCCAGAGCGAGCTCGATGTCCGCAACGCGATGCTGCTCCTCAAGGGGAAGAGCGCGGCGCTTCCGGTCGAGGCCGTCCTCGGTCGGTGGCTCGACGGGGGGACCCTCACCGCCGCCCAGGCCCCCGACCTCTACGCGGCCCGCGGCGTCCCCGAGCTCGCCGAGCGGCTCGCGACGCGCTTCCCGTCGATCGCCGACGGGACCGGCGACTTCACCAACGGCGCGAGCCTGTCGGGCTACGAGGTCGCGATCCAGCGCGACCGGGCGCTCACCGAGCTCAAGCGAATGCGGGCGTATCCGCTCAGCCTCGGAGTGATCTTCACCTACCTGCTCCTCGCCGAGCTCGAGCGCTCGGACCTGCGCCGCCTCGTCTTCGGCCGCCTCTACGGCTTCGCGCCGGAGCGCCTCACGCCGCTCCTCATCTCGCCGCGGCTCTAAATCCGGTCCCGCCGATCGCGCCCGCCGAGGCGCCCGTCCCGACCGGTCAGCTCTCGGGGCCCTGCAGGATCGGCCCCTTCGCGACCCCGCCGTCCGGGCCGATCGAGCTCACGGTGTGCCGTCGCGCGGCCCCGAACGGCCGGAACGGCCGGCCGTTCCCGCTGTAGAACTTCGAGAAGTACTCGACGAAGATCAGTCGCGCTCCCTGGATCCCGGGTTCGAAGACCCCGAGGATGACGTTGAACGACTGGCCGACGATGAGGATGACGAGCCCGAAGAGGATCCCGAGGGCCGTCCCGCCGTAGACGAGGCCGCTGCCGATCGAGTTGATCACGAGCGCGAGGATCACGCTCGCGAGCAGGATCCCCACAAGCCGCGTGTAGGAGAGAATGTGGCTCACGACCTCGATGAGCCCCATCATCCCCATCTGGACTCCCTCGCCGAAGACGAGGAGCACGAGGCCGGCCAGGAGGAGCGCGAGGTAGAGGTCGAAGAGCGGGTTCCCGAAGGAGGTCTGCTTGTGGATGACCGAGAGCCCGAAGAACGCCACCCCGAACGCGAACAGGATCCCGCCCGACTTCGCGACGACCCCGCGCGGGTGGTGGTGGAAGTACTCCTTGAGCGCCCCGAAGACGAACCCGAGGACGACCATCCCGAGCCCGACGAAACCGGCGAACAGGAGGAGCACCGGGACGCCGGCCTTGCTCGCGGGGTCGAGCGGCGTCGTGTAGCCGAACAGGAGCCCGAAGAGGTGGATGCCGAAGAACTCGTCCCAGACGAGCCCGAGCGCGATCGCGAGCCCGCAGCCGGGCAGGAGCGCGTAGGCGAGCTGCTGCATCCCCTGCGGCCCCATGATCATCTTCACGAAGTTCTTCCCGGCCTTCGGGAGGTAGCGCGCGCCCGGGAATCCCGCGATCATCCAGAGCGAGATCAGGAGGATCGTGAGGCCGTAGCCCCAGTCGCCGAGCATGAAGCCGAAGAAGATGGGGAACGCGATCGCGAAGACGAGCGTGGGGTCCCACTCGGTCGCCTGCGGGAGGGAGTAGAACCGGACGAAGAACTCGAAGCGGCGGACGCCGCTCGGGTTGCTCATCATCGTCGGCGGCTCTTCCCGGGTGGGGACCTCGTAGAAGTGGACCCGGCCCCCCGCCGCCTCGGTGACGACCGCGCGCAGCCGCTCGAGGTCCCGGGCCGGGACCCAGGCCTCGAGCGCGAAGGTCGCGCGACTCGCGCCGAGCTTCGCGAGGACCTCGGCCTTCCGGTTCTCGATCTCGAGCGCTTCGTCGACCGCCGCGACGAATGGATACCATTGCTCGGCGATCTCCCGGAGCCGGCCGGCGATCGCGCGCCGTCGCTCGGCGATCGTGTCGAGCCGGGCGCGGAGCTCGACGAGCTCCTCGTTCGGCGTCCCGTGGAGCGGGGGGACCGCGGTGAGGCGGACGCCCCGGCTCTGGGCCGCGCGGCTGAGCGCCTCCGACCCCGCCGGGCGGGCGATGACGAGGAAGCGGACCCGTTCGTCCGCGGTCGGCCCGAGGAGGAAGCGCGCGTCGGCCTCGGCGGGGAGCGACGCCCGGAGCGCCTCGAACCCCTCGGTCGGGGCCTCCCCGTAGAAACTGAGGAAGTTCGCGGACCGGAGGAGGTCGAGCCGGTCGCGGTAGAACGCCATCGCCTCGAGCAGTTCGACCGTGTCGGTTGCGGCCTTCTTCTCGGTCAGGAGCCGGTCGTCCTCGCGCTTCAGCTCGCCGACCTCGGCGTCGATCGGGACGGACTGGGCCGCCCGGAAGATGTCGCCGAGCGAGTCGAACCGCCGGGGGGCCGCCGTGCCCGCCGGGGGGAGCGCGCTCAACAGTCCGCGGAAGCGCAGCGTCTCGTCCCCGACCCGCCGCAGGGTCTCCGAGCCCCGCTCGGGGGCGAGCTCGGCCATCGCGGCGGGGGTGAGCGGCTCGACCTGGGCGACGCGCAGGTCGTGCAGGATGGTCAGGACCCGTTCCTCGTCCTCGCGCAGGCCGAGGAGGCCGACCTTTACCATCCGGATCGGACGCAGCGCCATCGAGCGACCCCGTCACTCCACGTAGAAGCTCGACAGGACGGCCGAGAGGATCTCCTCTTTCTTGCCGGCGACGCCGGTCCCCGCCCCGGCGAGGACCGTCGCGGCCTCTCGCTCGCCCCGGGCGAGAATCTCCTGGGCCTCGAGGTCCGCGTTCGCGCGCGCGGCCTCGACCGCCCGCGTCCGCTCCCGCTCGGCCTGCTCGTGCGCGGCCGCGACCGCCGCCTCCGTCTCCTGGCGCATCCGCTCCAGCGCGCGCGCGGCCTCGCGTTTCGCTTCGGCGATCCGCTGGTCCCACTCGACCTCGGCGGCCTTGATCCGCTTCAGCGCCTCGATCGTGCCCGTATCGGCCGGCGGGGCCGTCGCTTCGGTGGTGCTCATAGGTGTCCTCCCAGGTAGCTCGTGATCAGGACGAGGAAGAGGGCGAGCGCGGCGACCTTGATCGCGACGCTCGCGGCCCAGACGGCGGAGAACCGGCGGACCGCGGCCTCAGGCGACGGCGACACCCGAGCCCTCCTGCTCCATCTTGCGCTTGACGGTCTTCAACATGCTGAACGCGTCGCGTTCCATCTCGTCGAACCGGAACTTGATGTAGCGCACGGTCGCCTCGAGCCGGGGGATGAGCACGTTCTCGATCGCGCTCGCCCGCCGCTTCGTCTTCTCGATCTCCTTGAGCAGCCGACGGAGCGCGTTCTCCTTCTCGGCGATGTCGAGCACGACCTGGTAGATCCCCTGGAAGTGGCGGATCGACTCCTGCACGGAGGTCGGGAGGTCGAGGAGCGAGGCCGCCTCCGTGGGCGCGTAGCCGCCCCGGTCGACGCGCGGCGTGCGCACGCCCATGACGTTCTTCGTCGAGACCGTCACCGGCCGAACGTCCGGGAGCAGCATCGAGATGTTCTCGAGGCGCGTCGGGCCTTCCATCATCTCCGCGTTGCGGATCGACTCGTAGCCGCGGGCGATCCGCTGCTGGAGGTCTCCGCGGAGGCGCAGGGCCTCGCGGGAGATCGCGAAGAACTCGGCGATCAGGGCCGAGCGTTTCAGCTTGAGCAGGTTCAACCCGCGCTTCGCGACCCCGATGCGCCGGCGCGTGCGTAGGAGCTCGAGTCGGGTCGGTCGGACGTTCTCGATCGCCACGGCATCCCTTCCTCGGGTCCTAGGCGCCCGCGACCGGGGGGTGCGTGCGGTACTGGGTGATGAACTCGGGCCGGATCCGCTTGAGTTCGGAGTCGGGGAAGTCGGAGAGGATGTTCCAGGCGATCGCGAGGCTCTGGTCGATCGACCGGTCCTCGTCGGGGCGCTGGTTGACGAACTCCTTCTCGTAGCGGTCGGCGGCGCGCAGGTAGATCCGGTCGGTCGGGCTGAGCGCCTCCTCCCCGACGATCGCGCTGAGCGCGCGCTGGTCCTTGCCCGTGGCGTACGCCGCGAACAATTGGTCGGAGACCCCGCGGTGGTCCTCCCGGGTGCGGCCCTTGCCGATCCCGAGGCTCATCAGCCGGGAGAGGCTCGGCAGGACATCGATCGGGGGGTAGACCCCCTTGCGCTGGAGCTCGCGGCTCACGTAGACCTGGCCCTCGGTGATGTAGCCCGTGAGGTCCGGGATCGGGTGCGTGACGTCGTCCGCCGGCATCGTCAGGATCGGCAGCTGCGTGATCGAGCCCTTGCGGCCGTGGATCTTCCCGGCCCGCTCGTAGATCGTGGCCAGGTCGGTATAGAGGTACCCCGGGTACCCCCGGCGGCCCGGCACCTCCTCGCGCGCGGCGGAGACCTCGCGGAGCGCCTCGCAGTAGCTCGTCATGTCGGTCAGGATGACGAGGACGTGGAGGTTCCGCTCGTAGGCGAGGAACTCCGCGGCCGTGAGCGCCATCCGCGGCGTGACGACCCGCTCCATGGAGGGGTCGCTCGAGAGGTTCAGGAAGACGACGGCCCGCTCGAGCGCGCCGGTCGATTCGAACTCCTTCAGGAAGTAGTTCGCCTCCTCGCTCGTGATCCCCATCGCGGCGAAGACGACCGCGAACCCTTCGGTCGAATCGCGCAGCTTCGCCTGGCGGACGATCTGCGCGGCGATCTGGTTGTGCGGCAGGCCCGCCGCGGAGAAGATCGGAAGCTTCTGGCCGCGGACCAGCGTGTTGTTGACGTCGATCGTGCTGATCCCGGTCTGGATGAACTCGCTCGGCTCCTCGCGCGAGTACGGGTTCATCGCGTTCCCGACGATCTCGAGCCGGGTATCGCTCACGATCTTCGGCCCGCCGTCGCGCGGCTCGCCGAGACCATTGAAGACCCGGCCGAGTAGCTCGTCCGAGACGGCGAGGGTCGCGACCTCGCCCAAGAACTTCACGCTCGTGCCTTCCACGTTGATGCCCATCGTCGGGCCGAAGACCTGGACGATCGCGAGCCCCTTTCTCGAGTCGAGCACCTGCCCCTGCCGGCGCTCCCCGTTGGGGAGCGCGATCTCGACGATCTCCCCGTAGGCGGCGTTCGCGACCTCGCGGACGAACAGCAGCGGTCCCGAGACCCGGTCGATGGTGCGGTAGTCGATGGGGACCGGGAGCTCGGGCGCGCCCTTCGGTGCCCCGGCGTTCTTCGCGGCCATCTTAGGCCCCTCCGACCGCGCTCACGGCCTCGGCCATCTCGAGCTCGAGCTGGTCGAACGAGTTCTTCATGTCCGCCTCGGGGATCCACTTCATCCGGGAGAGTTTGGTGCGGACGGGCAGCTTCTGGAGCTGCGCGACGGTCGCGCCCTTCCCGATCGCCTCCTGTTCCCGGTCGCCGAAGGCGAGGATCGCCCGCAGCATCCGGACCTGCTTCTGGATCGAGGTGTACGTGTCGACGTCGTCGAACGCGCTCTGCTGGAGGTAGTCCTCCCGCAGCATCCGGGCGACGTCGAGCGTCGCCTTCTCCCGCTCGGGGAGCGCGTCGACGCCGACCAGCTGGACGATCTCCTGGAGCTCCGACTCCTTCTGGAGGGTCTCGAGGGCCCGCTGCCGGAGCTGGACGAACTCCTTCGAGAGCTCCCGGCGGTACCACGGCTCGAGGTCGGTGAGGTAGAGCGAGTAGCTCTGGAGCCAGTTGATCGAGGGGAAGTGGCGCCGGGAGGCGAGCGAGGCATCGAGCGCCCAGAAGACGCGGGCGACCCGGAGCGTGTTCTGGCTGACGGGCTCGGAGGTGTCCCCGCCGGGCGGCGAGACCGCGCCGACGACCGTGACCGATCCCGTCCGGCCCTCGGGGGAGAGGGTCACGACGCGGCCGGCCCGTTCGTAGAACTCTGCGATACGCCGACCGAGGTAGGCCGGGTAGCCTTCCTCACCGGGCATCTCCTCGAGCCGCCCCGATATCTCGCGCATCGCCTCGGCCCACCGGCTGGTCGAGTCGGCCATGAGCGCGACGTCGTAGCCCATGTCGCGGTAGTACTCGGCGATCGTGATCCCCGTGTACACGCTGGCCTCGCGGGCGGCGACCGGCATGTTCGAAGTATTCGCGATCAGGATCGTCCGCTCCATGAGCGGCCGCTTGGACTTCGGGTCCTGGAGGCTCGGGAACGTCGCGAGCACTTCCGTCATCTCGTTGCCGCGCTCGCCGCAGCCGACGTAGACGACGATGTCCGAGTCGGCCCACTTCGCGAGCTGTTGCTGCGTGACCGTCTTCCCGCTTCCGAACGGACCCGGGATCGCGGCCGTTCCGCCCTTCGCGACGGGGAAGAAGGTGTCGACGACCCGCTGGCCCGTGACGAGCGGGATCTCGGGCGGGAGCTTCTGCGCGACCGGACGGGCGACCCGGACGACCCACTTCTGGGACAGGTAGAGCGGGACGTCGCCCGAGGAGGTCGTGACCGACCCGATCGGGTCCCGGATGGTATAGGAGCCGGACTTGAGCGATTTCAGGGTCCCCCGAACGCCGGGGGGCACCATGATCTTGTGCAGGATGAGCTGGGTCTCCTGGACGGTCCCGAGGATCGCGCCCGGAGTCACTTCGCTCCCGGTCTTCGCGGTCGCGGTGAACTCCCATTTCGCCGCCGGGTCGAGCGGTGCGGCGGCGAACCCTCGCGTGATGAAGTCCCCGACGCTCTTCTGGATCACATCGAGGGGGCGTTGGACGCCGTCGTAGATCGACTTCAGGAGGCCCGGGCCGAGCTCGACGCTCAGCGCCTGGCCGGTGTTCTCCACGGGATCGCCGGGGCGGATCCCCGTCGTGTCCTCGTAGACCTGCACGGTCGCCGTGCCGCCCACGAGCCGGATGATCTCCCCCACGAGACCGAGCGATCCGACGCGTACGACATCGTACATCTTCGCACCCACGAGACCCTCGGCGATGACGACCGGACCGGAAACCCGCGCGATGACCCCTGCCATCTTCCTCTCCTACGACGGAACTTGGAGCGTGACCCCGAGCACCCGCTTCGCGAGGGTGTTGATGCTCTCGACCTCGAACTCGCCCGTGGGGGTCGGTACGAACACCGCGAGCGGCGCGAGCGAGGCGTCGGCGGCCGCCCGCTGGGTCTCGGAGAGGCGGGCGCGGATCGACTGGCTCGCGATGACCAGGCTATAGCGGCCCTGGCTCATCACGCGCTGGAACTCCTCGATGGAGTTCTCGGGTGTCACTTCGATGACATCCTTGAGACCGATCAGACGGAATCCGATCGCGAGCTCCCGCTCCCCGAGCACGACGGTGGGCCCCGGCTCCTGCGGCGTCTCGGCCACGGCGGGGCGGGGTTCCGGCGTATTTAAGCGCTGCCCCGGCCGAAGGGCGGTGGCTCACTTGTAGACCGAGTTGTGGACGTGGCCTTCTTCGTCCGTGATGAGGATGCACTCCCCCTCGCACTCGAAAAGGCACGCTTCGCAGACGATGCAGTCCGGACCGTTCACCGAGATCGACTTCTCGCCCCGGAACTGGAACTTCGCCCCGACCGCGGGATCGTCCACGAGGTCGGGGAGCTGGTCGCGGGGGCGGAGCTCGAAGACATTGACCGGACAGACGTCGCGGCAGTGCGAGCAGCCGGTGCACTTGCCGAGGTCAATGTCGACCGTGACCATCGGTTCCTCCCGTCCGCGGAAACCATCGACGCCCCGTATTTAGTGTTGGCCGCCCCGCGAAGTAGGGTTCCGAGCCCGTCGGCCCGTCTGGCCCCCGGCCGGGTCCCGAGGAATCGGGGCCCCTCGGGACAAACCTCTTTGTGGGGGAGGGCTCGCTCCCCACAGCAGGGCGGGGCGCGGCAGGGGGGAGGTCCGATCGCGATCGTGTTCATCTGGGACATCGCGTTCTTCGTCGGCCTCGTCCCGGTCGTCTACCTGCTCGTCAACGCCTTCCTGTCCCGGCACCGGGGGTCGGTCGGCCGTGCGCCGCCCGCCGACCCGCGGGACGTCACGATCGTGGTGCCCGTGCACGCCGAGCGCCCGGAGCGGTTCGCGGAGTGCCTGCGCTCGGTGACCCGGGACGGGTGCCGGGTGATCGTCGTGGGCGACGGGGTGGACGAGCCGTACCGTACCCTCGCGACCGAGGCCGGCGCGGAGTTCGTGGGGCTCGCCGAGCGAGGAGGGAAGAAGCGGGCGCTCGCCGCCGGCGTCCATCAGGTCTCGACCGAGTTCGTCCTCTTTGTGGACAGCGACACCGAGATCCCCGAGCACGCCGTTCGGGACCTCTCCACGTACTTCGAGGCAGGGGTCGGCGGGGTCGGGGCGAACCTGTACGTCCGCCCCAACGGCTCGCTCGCGGCCCGCTGCTCGGAGTTCGTGGAACGGGCCCGCGAGGTCGTGCTTCGGGCGATGTCCTCGCGCGGGAACGTCCTCTACCTGGACGGCGCGTGCATGATGTTCCGCACCGACGTCGTGCGCCCGTACGTCCTATCGGACGACTTCCAGCACCTCACGGTGCTCGGCCGGCCGACCCGCCTCGGCGACGACTGGCAGCTCACCGACCATGTGCTGCGCCAGGGCCTGCGCACGGTGAAGGCCTACTCGGTCGGGGCGATCACCGAGCGACCCGAGAGCCTCGCCGCCTTCGTCCGCCAGAACGTCCGCTGGTCCCGCTCGAGCTGGATCCGCCTCGGCCGCTATCTCTCGGGGAACGGCCCCCAGGACCCGGGCCTCTTCTACCGCCTCGAGCTTGCCGGCACCTACGCGCTCCCGCTCCTCGCGCTCGCGCTCGGGATCGTCCGCCTCCCGCTCTACGTGCACCTCGGCGAGCAGTTCCTTGCCCTCCTCGGCGCCTCGTTGAACGGGTTCCTTCGGCTCCCGTACGCGGCGCACGGGCCGCTCGTCCTGCGGTTCTTCCTCTCCGCCGAGACGCTGATCGGCCTCGTCGCCGCCGGCACCTTCTCCGCCGCGGTGGCGCGTCGCCTTCCTCCGGGCGACCGGGCCCGCACCCTCGCCGCCGGGCTGCTCGGCACCGCGCTCCTCTTCCCGATCACGATCTACGGGCTCCTGACCTTCTGGCGGTCGCCGGTCTGGCAGGGGCGGACGACCGCGGACAGTGCGCCGGGCGCTATCCCCACCTCGGCGCTCGCGACGCCCTCGGTGGGGAAGGCCCCGCTCCTTCGGCGGTAGGCCCACCCCGCGCGCGCCGTCCTGCCGGAGGCATTAACCGGCCGAGAGCCCTACGGCCGGTCGGCCGACCGTGGGCGACATCCTGCTCGGGACCAGCGGCTGGGACTACCCCGAATGGGTCGGTCGGGTCTACCCGCCGCGGGGGGTCAGCGATCGGTTGGCCTACTATGCGAAGCTCTTCCCGATCGTCGAGGTCAACTCCACGTTCTATCGCCTGCCGCCGCCCTCCGTCGCCGCCTCCTGGGTCCACCGCACGCCGGCCCGGTTCCGCTTCGCGGCGAAGTTCCCCCAGACGATCACGCACGACCTGCGCCTGGTCGGCACCGAGGAGGAGCTCGCCCGCTTCCTCGCGGTCCTGAAGCCGATTCGAGAGGCGGGGAAGTTCACCGCCGCGCTCCTCCAGCTCCCTCCGTCCCTTCCGTTCGAGGCGGCGACCGTCCGCCGGTTCTACGAGACGCTCCCCCGGGACCTCCCGGTCGCGGTCGAGTTCCGGGAGCGCTCCTGGCTGGTCCGGGAGTCCTACGAGCTCCTGCGGGAGTTCGGCCTCGCGCACGTGATCGTGGACGGTCCGCACCTCCCCATCGCGTTCGAGGTGACCGCCCCGTTCGCCTACGTGCGCTGGCACGGCCACGGGAGCCCCCTCTGGTACGACTATCTCTATTCCCTTCCCGAGCTCCTGGCCTGGGTCCCCCGGGTGCGCGCGCTGACCGAGCAGGTGGCGACCATCTACGGGTTCTTCAACAACCACTTCCGGGGGGACGCGGCCGTGAACTGCCGCACGCTCTCCGAGGAGCTCGGGCTCCCGCCCCCGCCCGGGAGCGGACGGCTCGATGCCCCCGAGCTCTCCCGGGACGGATAGAAACGCTCCGTTCTCGCTGCGTTTCAAGGTCTCCCGAGCCGCCGCTTTAGAGCGTTCCCGGCGCTAGATTCCCGGGAGGCGCGTTCGGTTCATGTTCGACGGTTCCCCGGTCGCCCCGGCGGTCCCGATGGAGGTGCCGGAACCCGAACCGTGGGCGCCGTTCCTGCCCGAGAGCGTTCCCCCGGCGGTCCCCCGGCTTCCGCGCCTCCCGTTCCCCCGGCGGGCCCGGGCGCGTCCCCGACGGAGGTCGGCCGGACCGCTCCTGCCCGCCGCGCCGGCGCTGTTTCCCTGGCTCGACCGGCGCTTCGCGCCCGGGGAGCTGACGCTCTGGACGGGTCCCCGGGCCGCCGTCGAGCCGATCCTCGAGCTCCTCTACGCGGGAAGCGCGGTCGTCCGGGGACGGATCTCCCTTCTCGAAGGGGCGAACCGGTTCCATCCGTACCGCATCGGCGAGCTCGGCCGGTCGTTGGGGGTCGATGCGCGCCGGACGCTCGAGGGGATCCGGCTCGCGCGGGCGTTCACCGTCTATCAGATGGTCGCGCTCGTCGACGGCTGGGAGGCCGAGGCGCGGCGTCACCCGCCGACGTTGCTCGTCGGCCATGACCTTCCGGCGCTGTTCGCCGACCCCGAGGTCCCCGCGGAGGAACGGCTCGCGCTCCTCCGTCACCTCGCCCGCACCCTCGTCCCGCTCATCGACCGGGTCCGGGTGCCGTTGCTCCTGACGCTCGGCCCGGGTGGGATCGCGACGTTCCCCGGGCTCGCCGAGGAGGGCCCCCGCTGGGCCGACGTCGTCACGTTCGAGCGCGGGCCGTCCGGCCTGCGCCTGCGGGCCCTGCGGGACGATGCCCGGCTCACCTTCGTGGCCCGGCCGAGCGGACAGCGCGGCCTCGAGGAGTTCGGCGGCGTTTCCGCCGAGGAGGTGATTGCGTGGGACGTACCGCCCCGACCTACCGGCAGGCGCTCGAGGAGCGGATGAAACGCTGGGACGAGTTCGCGCGGCTCCTGACGACGCCCGAGGAGCGGGCCGCGTTCGACCTCGTCCGTTCGGGAGCCCGTCGCTACGCCGCCCAGGCGACGTACGTCGGTAGCCCCGATCTCCTCGAGTCGATCCTTCTCTCGGTCCTCACCGACCTGGCCGCGCGGATTCGCCCCGAGCCTCCGGAGCGGGCCCCCCGACGCTGACCGTGTGAGCGGACCGACGTCGACCCCCGACGGCTGGCTTCTCGACATCACCGAGAGCGAGGACGGCCGCTCGATCGTCCTCTGGGTGAAGTCGCGACGGACCGGACGGGTCCGCCGCACCGCCGTCGAGTACCGTCCCCCGTTCCTGGTCACGGGACCCCGCCCCGCGCTCGTCGACCTCGCCCGCTCGCTCGCCGGGCGACCGACCGTCGCCGCGGTCGCGCTGGGGACGGGGCGCCCGTCGCTCTACGATCGGCGCCCCCGCCCGGTCCTCACGGTCACCCCGATGCGGAACCCGGAGCGCCGGGCGCTCGCCCGGGAGGTCGACGCCGCCGGGCAGTACGAGACGTTCTCGCTCTACGACGTCGACCTCCTCCCCCCGCAGCTCTACCACCTCGGCCATGCGCTCTACCCGTTCGCCCCGGTCGTGGGGACCGGGGCCGCGCTCACCGCGACCGAGCCTCCCGAGGCGATCGAGTACCTTCCCCCGCCGCTGCGCCTCGCCCGGCTCGAGGTCCGTCTCGCCGGGATGCGCCGGGGCCGGCTCCCGCCGCCGGACGGCCGTATCGGGTCGGTCCGCCTCGGCGAGGTGACGCTCGAGGGGCCCGAGGCGGACCTCTTGCGCGCGCTGGTCGATGAGCTCGCGCGGAGCGATCCCGACATCCTGCTCACCCAGGGCGGAGATTCCTTCGACCTCCCGTGGCTCTACCGGCGGGCAGCGGCGTGCGGGCTGCCTCCGTCCGAGTTCTCCCTCGGCCGCGAGCGGGTCGGCTTCCGGGCGAGCCGGCCCGCGCGCTCGTTCGAGTCGTACGGTCGCGTGCTGCATCGTTCCGCATCGTACCCGATCCCCGGTCGGTTCCATATCGACCGAGAGAACTCCTTCCTCTACGACGACGCCGAGATCGCCGGCCTGGTCGACGCGGCCCGGCTCTCCCGCCTCTCGCTCGCGACCGTCGTCCGCCAGTCGCCGGGGACCTGCTTCACGGCGATGGAGATGGCCCACGCGCTCGCGCTCGGCGCGCACGTGCCGTGGAAGAAGAACCGTCCCGAGGGGTTCCGCCGGGCCGACCGCCTGGTCGCGGCCGACCGCGGGGGGGTGATCTTCCTCCCGCCGGTCGGGGTCCACGACCACGTCGACGAGTTCGATTTCGCGAGCCTCTACCCGCACATCATGGTCCGCAAGAACCTCTCCGCGGAGACGCTCGAGTGCCGCTGCTGTCCGCAGAGCCCGATCCGGGCTCCGGGGCTCGGCTACCGCTCCTGCACCCGCCGGGTCGGCCTCATCCCCCGCACCCTCGCCCCGCTCCTCGCCCGACGCCTCGCCTACAAGGCGGCCCTGAAGCGCCCCGGCCTCCCCGCGGAGGAGGCGAGCCGTCTCCGCCGCCGAGTCAAGATGCTCAAGTGGATCCTCGTGACGGCGTTCGGCTACCAGGGCTACCGCAACGCCCGCTTCGGCCGGATCGAATGCCACGAGGCGATCAACGCCTACGCCCGGGAGCTCATCGCCGCCCTCCTTCCGGAGGCCGAGCGGGCCGGCTACGCGGTGCTGCACGGGATCGTTGACTCGCTCTGGCTGCGGCCCGTCGACCTCGGGCGGCCCGCGGACCCCGAGGGGTTCGCGGCCCGCATGAGCGAGCGGTTCGACCTCCCCCTCGGCTACGAGGGGCGGTACCGCTGGATCGTGTTCCTGCCGGCGGTGACGCACGGGCTCGGCGTGCCGAACCGGTACTACGGCCTCTACGAGCACGGGGAGTTCAAACTCCGCGGGATCGGCGGCCGTCGTCACGACACGCCGGGGCTCGTCCGTCGGTTCGAGAGCGAGGTCCTGACCCTCTTTCGTACCGCGCGCGACGCGGCCGGCGTCCGGGCGCTGCTCCCCCGGGCCCTCTCCCGGGCCGACCTCATCGCCGCCCGCGTCGCGGCGGGCGACTGGCCGGTCGAGGAGCTCCTCGTGAGCCACCGGGTCGGCCAGGCGCCCGAGGCGTTCGGTACGTTCACCGACTCGGTCGCCGCCCTGCGCCAGCTCGCGGAGGCCGGGGCCCGGCGGGAGGCGGGCGAGGTCGTCCGGTTCGTCCTCCTCGATCGGGAGAGTCGGTCGTTCCGCCGTCGGGTCGCGGTCGCGGAGCAGCTCACGGGCGACGAGCGCTACGACGTCGGGGCGTACCTCGACCTGCTCGCACGGGACGCCGAGACCCTCCTCGCCCCCCTCGGGATCGACCGGGCGACGTTGCTCGAGCGGTGGGGCGGGCCCCTGGCCCCGACGCGCGCGCCGTACCGCTCGCCCGAGCGTGCGACGCAATCGGAGCTCGCGAACGGCCCGGGGCCGAGCGGACCTTTTAGCCCCGCATAGGGTCCGCTCGGCGTGCCCGACCGAGCCCGCCATCGCTCGAAGAGGCCCGGGACGGCCGCGCGCCGACGCGCGGGCGGTCGGAAGAAGACGACCCCGCCCCGGACCCCGTCGGAGCGGGCGGCGGCGATCCGGGCCAGCGTGGCGCGGGGGTACGTCGCGGACCTGGGTCCACTCCTGGTCGCGCTCAGCGACCCGGTCCCGGGGATCCGGGAGACGGCTGCGGTCGCGCTCGGGATCCTGAAGGACCCGCGGGGCCGCTCGACGCTCGTCACGGCGCTCACCGACCCGGACCCGGCGGTGCGGGGGGCGGCGGTCGATGCGCTCGGGGCGATCGGCCACGCGGAGAGCCGGGAGGCCCTCGAGCACGCGCTCTCCGATCCCGAAGCGGCGGTGCGGACCCGAGCCGGCTACGCGCTCGCCCTTCTCGAGGATGCGCGCTCGCTGCCGGTGCTCTCCGCGCACGGGAACGATCCCGCTCCCGAGGTACGCCGCGCGGTCGCGACCGCGCTCGGTCGGCTGGGGACCGACGAGGCCCGTGCCTGCCTTCGCCCGCTCCTCGAGGACCCGCACGACCGGGTCCGCCGGGAGGCGCTGCTCGCGCTCGGCCGCTCGGACGATCCGGTCGATCTCCCGATCCTCCGCGCCCACCTCGCCGATCCGTCGCGTCGGGTCCGGGTGGCGGCCGCGGTCGTGCTGGGCCGACGGCGCGACCCCACGAGCGTGGGCCCGCTCCTCGCCCTTCTCGATCGACCCGAGACGTGGGAGAAGCCGGCGGTGCTGATCGCGCTCGGCCGCATCGGGGCGCGGGAGGCCCTGCCCGAGCTGCTCCGAGCGGCCGAGCATCCGGCGCACTGGGTCCGCGTCTGCGCGATCCACGCGCTCGGCGAGATGGGCGCTCCGGAGGGCGCGCCGGTCGCGGCCGACCATCTCACCGACCCGGCGTGGTCGGTCCGGGGCGCCGCGGCGGTGGCGCTCGGCGCGGTCGGGGGACCGACCCACCTCTCCGCGCTGCTCGGCCTGCTGCGCGACGAGCACCCCTGGCCCCGCCGCGGCGCGATCTACGCCCTCGGCCGTCTGGGACTCGCCGAGGCCGCCCCCCGGATCCGGGAGGAGCTCCTCGATCCCGCCGCCGAGGTGCGGCTCGCGGCGGTCTGGGCGCTCGGCGTGCTCGCGGACGACGGAGCGCGCGAGGCGCTCGTGCGACTGCTGTACGAGACGCGCCCCATCGATGTGCCGAACCACCTCCGGGTCGCGCAGGGGGAGAACCCCCTCCGCTCCGACGCGGAGAGCCGCGTCTTCGATGCGGTCGTCCAGGCGCTCGGCCGCCTTGCGCACGGCCTCCCCGACCCGCTCATCCACCGGGCGCTCGTGGACGCGCGAGAACGCCTCACGGAGGAGGAGCTCGACCGGGCGGCCCGGCTGCCGCTCCCCGAGCTCGCGCTCGACCGGGCCCCGCCGACCGTCCGCCTCCTCTTCGAGTCGGCGATCCCGAGCTCGGGCGAGGACGACGAGCCGTGACGGTCCGCGAACTCCAAGGGCGGGACGCCGCGGACCTTCTGCGCTTCATGAAACAGTACTTTCCCGAGGAGGAGGCGCTCCTCGGCACCCGTCCCGAGGGGTTCTTCGAGGTCGTCCGCCGGATCTTCCGGTGGGACGTCCGGTTCGTCCTCGGTCTGTTGCGCCTGGTCGGCCGACCGATCTTCCGCTTCTTCGTGGTCGAGGAGGCGGGCCGTCTCGTCGCCACGACCCTCCTGACGTTCTCGCGCCGGGCCGGCTATGTCAGCATGGTCGTCGTCGACCCCGCCTGGCGCCGTCGAGGCCTCGCGCAGTCGCTCCTCGAGCGGGCCCGGGCCGCGAGCCGCGCCCGGCGACGACCGTACCTCGTGCTGGACGTCCTCGCCGCGAACACGCCCGCGCGCGCGCTCTACGACCGGCTCGGCTTCCGGACCCTGCGCGAGACCGCCTACTTTGTCCAGGAACGGCCCGACGGCGGCGCGCCGCCCGCGGCCGCCGTACCGGGACTTCGCCCGTTCCGTTCCGAGGACGCCCGTGCGCTGGTCGCGACCGCCCGCCGCGTCCGCCCCGCGGTCGTCGAGGAGGTGTTGCCCGCCACCGAGCGGGAGCTCACCGGCTCGCCGTGGGAAGGGGACCTCCTCGCGAGCGAACGCGCCGCCTGGGTGATCGACGACGGCGCCGGGGCGGTCGCCTGGGTCGCCGCCGCGGTCTCCCGGGCGACCGAGGCAGGGCACCTCTCGAGCCCGATCCTGGCCGAGTCGCTCGATCCGGAGCGGGCGCTCGGTCTGGTCGCGACCGCGACCCGATGGTGCGCGGACCGGGGGAGCCCTCGGGTCCTCGCGATGGTCCCGCGAGAGAACGAACGAGGCCGGGCCGCGCTCGTGGGGGCCGGATTCCGGGAGGCCATCCCCGTCCTCACGCTCTACCGTGGCGTCCGCTGAGCCTCGGACCCGGCCCGGTCCGGTCGATGTCTATCTCCTGCCGGCCGTCGTCGGGGGCGGACTCGGCGATATCGAGGAGGTCCTCGCCGCCGGCCGTCGCCTCGCGAGAGTCGGTCTGCCCATCCACCTCTATCGGGCGGCCGGTCGACCGATGCCTCGGGCGGTCGAAGGACCGTGGGACTGGCCGCCGTTGCGGCGCGTACGTCGCCTCCGTCCGACCCGGCCCGTTGCCCTCACGATCAGCCCGTCGTTCGGAGTGAGCGCCGCCCCCACCCGACCCGGCCCGCTCGGGCGTCCCGGCCCGTGGGCGGAGGAGGCGGCCGAGATCGAGGCCCGCTACGGGCCGGACCGCACGATCCACGTGAGCCTCGAGGAGTTCGCCCGCACGCTCACGAGCCTCGCCGAGACCCGGGAGCGGCTGCGGGAGGGTGGGGTCCGCTCGCGGTCGCTCGCCGACGGGGTCGCGCGGGCCGCGGCCGCGGAGGAGGTGCGGGCGTTCCGATCGGCGTTCGAGCGGTTCCGGGCGTTCGACCGGGCGAACGTCCTCCACCTCTACGCCACGTTCCGGCCCGACCGCGCGTTCGCCCGGGAGTTCCCCGCCGCCGTCCAGGTCGGTCCCCTCTGGCCGGAGCGCCGCGGGGCGGCCGCGCGGGACGAGGCTCGGTCCGCACGCCCGGCGTGGGTGTGGTACGCCAGCCCGGCGAGCGCCGAACGGATCGCCCCGGCCGTGCGGGACGGGCTGCATCGCGCGGTCGGCGACCGGGCGTCGGTCCACGTCCGCACGAACCGGCCGTGGCGCACGTTTGCCGCCCCGACGGGATGGAAGATCTCGACCGACCCCGAGCCGTGGCGGCGCTGGCGCACCCGGTTCGCCCGGGCCGACGTGCGGATCGTGACCGGGAGCCGCTCGCTGCTCGAGGCGATCGAGGTCGGCGGCCCGTTCCTCTACTTCAATGGGATCCTCGGCGAAGGCCACCGGATCCGCCGGCACCGGCCCGAGAAGCTCGAGCGCCTGCTCGCGCTCGCCCGGGCCGCCGGTCTCCCGCGCGATGTGCGAGAGGACTTCGCCGACTTCGGTCGGGGCCGGCGGGTCGCGGCGGTGGTCGAGCGAGCGGCCCGGCGGTCCGGCGGGTGGCGTCGCTTCGCGTTCCGACGCCGTACGGTGGGGTTCTCGGCGCCGTACGACGATGCCGGGGCGCTCCTGGTCCGGGTCGCCCGGGCGCTCGCCCGGCCCGGCGCCTCGGCCGCGGACGTGGTGGCGTGCGTGCGGCGCGGCTCGAATCCTTAATCGCCCGCATCCTTTCCCGGCGGTCATGCCCGGGGACGAGGCGAGCCCGCCCGCGGTCGCCCGAGCGCTCGTCGGGAGCGCCCTCGCCCTGCGCAAGGGCGAGCACCTCGCCGTGGTGAGCTGGAACCACACCCTCCCGTGGGCGACGGCGGTCGTCACCGAGGCGCGCCGCGTCGGCGCGCGTCCGTTCCTCCTGCTCGAGGACGAGGCGGCGTTCTGGAAGAGCCTCGACCTCGCGCCGTCGGCGCGCCGCTGGTCCGGGCTCACGACGCCGATCCGGGCGGCGCTCGGGCGCGCCGACGCGCTGGTCTACTTCCCCGGTCCCGCCGACCGACCCCGACTCCATGCCCTGCCGCCGAACCTGCTCGCGCCGTTCCTCGGCGCCGACGACGAGTGGCTGATGCAGGCCCGCTCGGCCGGCGTCCGCGGGGTCCGCTGCCTGCTCGGCTACGCCTCCGACGCCCAGGCCGAGCACTGGAACGTGCCGGGCGCCACGTGGCGCAGCCAGCTGATCCGCGGGATCACCGAGGTCGACTACGGGGCCCTGCGCGCGAGCGCGGCGCGCGCGGCCCGGCTGCTCTCCCGGGGGCGGGAGCTGACCGTCATGGCCCCGAACGGCACCGAGCTCCGCCTCCGCCTGCGCGGCCGACGCCCGTGGGTCGACGACGGGCGGGTCGACGCCGAGGACCTGCGCCTCGGACGCCACCTCGCGACCGCGCCGGCGGGGTCGGTCGTGGTGGCGGTCGACGAGCGGAGCGCGCAGGGGACGATCGTCGCGAACCGCCCGAGCTACCTCGCGGGGGGCCGGGCCGAAGGCGGCCAGTGGGAGGTCGAGGGGGGCCGGCTGCGGAACTACTGGTACACGGAGGGCGGGGAGGCCTTCGAGTCGGAGTTCGTCGGCGCGCCTCGGGGTCGTGAGACGGTGAGCCTGTTCGCGCTCGGGCTCAACGCGGCCGTCGCCCACGGCGTCCCGCAGGCCGAGGACCAGGAGGAGGGCGCGGTCACGCTCGCGATCGGAGGGAACACGCTCTACGGGGGCCGGAACCGCTGCGGCTACCTCTCTTGGCTCGCGGTCGGCGAGGCGACGGTCGCGGTCGACGGCCAGCCGCTCTGCGACCGAGGCAAGGTGCTCTAGCGGGAGGGCGATGCGGCGGCGGGGCCGGGCGTTCTTCGACCGACCGACCGAGCGCGTCGCGCGGGAGCTCCTCGGGCACCGGTTCGTGGTCCGGGACCGTCGGGGGATCCGTTCGGTCCGCCTCGTGGAAACCGAAGCGTACGTCGCGCACGATCCCGCGAACCACGCCTACCGCGGCCCGACCCGGCGGAACCGCTCGATGTTCCTGCGCCCGGGGACCCTCTATGTCTACCGCATCCACCAGGTCGTCTGCGCGAACCTGGTGACCCGGCCGGGGGAGGCGGTCCTCCTGCGCGCCGGTGCGCCCCTCGGGGAGGTGCGGGACCGCCCGAGCGGACCGGGCCGGCTCTGCCGGGCGCTCGGGATCCGCATCGAGGACGATGGGGCGGACGCCGCGCGGGGTCGCAAGTTCCTCCTCTTTCCGTCGCGCGGGAGGCGCGGACCGATCGCGGTCGGCCCCCGCGTCGGGCTCCGCCGGGCGCGAGCGCGTCGGCTGCGCTATCTGCTTCTCGAGAGCCCGTGGGTCTCGCGTCCTCGGCCGCGTGGCCGGGGCCGCCGACTCACTTCAGCTTCGCCCAGTGGTAGCCGCGCCGGCGCGAAGAGTCGCCGAAGCCGCACGACGCGCAGACGCCCTTCTGGCGGTGGTAGGAGTGGCGTCCGCAGCGTCGGCAGATGATGTGGACGATCTTCCCGCCGCGGCGGGCCGGTGTTCCCTTTCCCATCGGTCAGTGCCTCCTACGGTGAGATGTAGACGATCGAGTCGCCCCGGACGAGCGTGAGCCCGCTGCGCGGAGTGACCTCCCCGCCGACAACCTCCTCGGCCGCCGACAGGACGAGATTCAGGTGCTGGTCGTAGGCGTCGAGGACGCCCCGGTAGGAGCGGCCGCCCTTCATCTCCACGAGCACCCGCTTGTGGAGGCTCTGCTGGAGGAGATCGAGCGGCTTCATGGAAGGGGGTCCCGGCCAGACCGGGCGACCTTCTTAAGACTGGCGGCCGGCCCGTTCCGCCGGCGGGGGGGCCGTCGGCGGACGAGCCCCTCGAGGAGGCGGTCGAGCGACCGGGCCCCGGACCGTAGCGGTCCGCGGGGCGAAGGCCGCGCCGCGAGGAGCGCGCCGAGGCGGCGCACGATCTCCTCGACGGAGGGCTCGGCCGAGAGACGGCGGAACCGCTTGGGGAAGGCGGCGCGGAACGTGGTGACGTAGAACGCGCGCTCGAACCGGCCGACCCGCTCGTGCCGCCCCGCGAGGGCGGCCGGGTGCCGGAGGGGGTCGCCCGCGACCCGGGCCCGCGCGGTGCGGGAGCGGACGTCGAGGTAGACCACGAGGTCGGGGAGGGCGATCCGGGTCCGGCCCGAACGCCGCGCCAGGAGGCGGATCCGGTCGAACAGCTCGGGCGAGACGCCTTCCCGGGCGACCAGGCCGGCCGTGTAGGTGAGCGGGCCGAGAAAGCCGGTGTCCGCGAAGACGGTCTCGCCCCGGCGGACGCGCGCGGCGGCCTCCGCCCCGCGTCGGCGCTCCTCCGCGAGGAGCCGCCGCTCGATCGCGAACAGCTCGCCCTCGTCCGAGAAGGCGAGCGAGGGGGAGGGGCGGAGACGGTCGAACGCCTCGGCGAGATAGGACCCGTGGAGGAGCTCGGCGGCGCGTCGGGCGACCGTCGTCTTCCCCGCGCCCGAGGGGCCCTCGATCACCACGAGCCGGCCCCGACGCGCCATCCCGTTCCCCTCGGCCGAACCCCGACCGGAGAGGAAAGGGTTGGCGCTCGGCGTCCGCCGCCTTTTTGACGGCGCATCGACATCCCCCGGACCGTGAAGGCGGTCCGGCCGGCGGGGGCGCTCCGCCGGCGCTACGACGCCCGGGTCCTCGAGAGCGAGACGCTCAGCGAGATCGCCCGGGAGATCGAGCGGACCGAGAGCGACCCCGAGGGGGTCGGGATCATGACCCGTAAGGGGCGCCTCTATCCGGTCCGGCTCGATCGGGTCCCGCTGAAGGCGGCTCCGCTCCTGAAGCAGGAGCTCCTCTCCGTCGGGGGCGACGCGGCGCACGCCCGCGGCGTCGCCGACCACTCGGTCGAGACCACGCCGACCGTGCTGCTCGCCACGTGGGGCCAGTACCAGCGGCTGTTGCCGAAGCTGAAGCGCCAGCCGTTCCGGCTCAAGGAGATCTCCGAGGAGGTCGAGCGGGCGCTCCGCGGCTACGTCGCCGCCGGCCCGCGCACGGTGAAGGGAGCCCACCGGACGCTCGTCCTCGGGGACCGGCCGCGCGTGATGGGGATCGTGAACGTTACCCCCGACTCCTTCTCGGACGGCGGCAAGTTCCTCGACCCGAAGGCCGCGGTCCAGGAGATGGAGCGCCAGGCGGCCGACGGGGCGACGCTCGTGGACGTCGGCGGGGAGTCGACGCGCCCCCGGGCCCCGCCGACCTCCGCCCGCGCCGAGTGGCGGCGGATCGGCCCCGTCCTCGCCCTCGCCCACGACCGCCTCGACCTGCCGATCTCGGTCGACACCCGCCACCCCGAGGTCGCCCGCCGTGCGATCGACGCGGGGGCGGACCTCGTCAACGATGTCGAGGGGCTCCGCTCGGCCGAGATGCGCCGTGTCGTCGCCCGCACGGGCGCGGCGGCCATCGTGATGCACATGCGCGGGACCCCGACGACGATGCAGGACAATGTCGAGTACACCGACCTGCGGGCCGAGGTCTACCACGCCCTGGCGGAGGCGACGGACCGGGCGGTCGCGGACGGGATCGCGCCCGACCGCCTCCTCGTCGACCCGGGGCTCGGCTTCGGGAAGTCCCCCGAGCAGAGCCTCGAGCTCCTCGTGCACACCGGCGAATTGCGCTGCCTCGGCTACCCCGTGGTCGTCGGCGCGTCGCGAAAGTCGTTCCTCGCCTGGGCGCTCGGCGACCGGGCCGGGCCGCTCGACCGGCTCGAGGCGGGCCTCGCCGGCGCGGTCCTCGCCGCCGAGCGCGGGGTCGCGCTGGTTCGGACCCACGATGTCGGACCGACCGTGCGGGCGCTTAGGCTGGTCGACTGGGCGCGGCGCCTCGCGTCCCGGCCGCCCGCGACCCGCGACGCGCTCGCGACGGTCGGACCGGACCCGTAACCCGGACCGGGTCGAACCCGGGGCCTACGGCCCAGGGCTCGGGTCGGTGCCGGTGGGATCCTCCGACACCTCGGTCTCGAAGACGAGCGAGCCGACGTAGTTGCACTTCGCGCAGTGGTAGACCTGGCCCAGGATCGAACCGGCGACGAGCGACAGCTGGGCCGAGCCGCACTGCGGGCAGAGCCGGACGGACCTACCCTTCCTCGGGCGGCGGCGCATCGTCCTCCTCGTCCTCGTCGGCGGCGTCGGAGCTGTCCGTGTCCGCGTCGTCCGTCGCGTCCTCGGTCGGCGCCTCGTCGTCGTCCTCGTCGGCCGGGGCGGTCGACTCGGGGCTCGCCGCGGCGGCGCCCGGGGGCGAGCCCGCCGACTCCCCCTCGAGGGTCGGTTCGAGGACCACCGCGTCGCGGACGCTGTCGCCCTCGTCAAGGCGGATGATCCGCACCCCGAGGGTATTGCGGGCCTGACTGCGGATCCCGGTGACCGTCATGCGGATCGTGATCCCGCCCTGGGTCGTGACGAGCAGCTCGGAGGCGTCGGTGGTCGGCAGCACGGCCACGACCGCGCCGTTCCGGCCGCCGGTCTTGATCGTGCGGACCCCTTTCGCGCCCCGCTTCGTCCGCCGGTAGTCGTCGGTCGGGCTCCGCTTGCCGTACCCTGTGGTCGTCAGCGAGAGCAGGGTCGGGAACCGGGGGCTCACCGGCGCCATCGCGACGACCCGGTCGCCCTTCTCCTTCGACAGCCGCACGCCGATGACGCCGTACGTCGCACGGCCCATCGGCCGGATCTCCGAGATCGGGAAGCGGACGAGCTGGCCGGACTGGGTCGCGAGGAGGATCTCGGTCGCCTCATCGGTGACGAGCACGACGTCGACGAGCTCGTCGCCCTCCTCGAGGAGGACCGCCTGGATGCCGCTCGAGCGGATGTTCTGGAACTGGTCGAGGGTCGTGCGCTTGACGGTGCCGCGGCGGGTCGCGAAGACGAGCGAGCCGTCGGTCGCGAGGTCACGCAGGGTCAGCAGTGTGCCGACCTTCTCCCCGTCCTTGAGCTTCGGAAGGAGGTTGATGACCGCCTTCCCCTTCGAATGGCGGCTCCCTTCGGGCAGCTCGTACGCCTTGAGCCGGTAGACCCGGCCGAGGTTCGTGAAGAAGAGGACGTTGTCGTGCGTCCGGGTGACGAACGTGCGGATGACGTAGTCCTCCTCCTTCGTCTCCATCTGGACGAGCCCGCGGCCGCCCCGGCGCTGCCGCCGGTACTGGTCGAGCGGCAGGCGCTTGATGTAGCCGTCCCGGGTGACGAGGACGACCACGTCGGTGTCGGGGATCAGGTCCTCGAGCGTCCGCTCGGTGAACGCGGGGACGATCCGGGTGCGGCGGGCGTCGCCGAAGCGCGCTTTGAGGTCGGTGAGCTCGTCGACGATGAGGCCGTCGAGGAGCTTCGGGGAGCCGAGGACGTCCTTGAGGTGGTGGACGAGCGCCTCCTTCTCGCCCTTCTCCTTCTCGACCGCCTCGCGCTCGAGCGCGGTGAGCCGGGCGAGGCGCATGTCGAGGATCGCCTTCGCCTGCTCGCTCGAGAGGAGGAACTTCCCCATGAGGCTCGCCTCGGCGATCTGCGCGTCCTTCGACCGCCGGATGAGCCGGATCACTTCGTCGATGTGGTCGATCGCGGTCAGGAACCCCTCGAGGAGGTGGAGCCGCTCCTCCGCCTTGCGCAGCTCGAACTGCGTGCGACGGAGCAGGGTCCCGCGGCGGTGCGCGATATGCTGCTCGAGCAGCGACTTCAGCGGAAGGACCCGGGGCTGGTCGTCGACCAGGCAGAGATTGATCACGCCGAAGCTGGTCTCGAGGGGCGTGTGCTCGAACAGGCGGTTGAGGACGATCTCGTTCGGGACGCCGTGCCGTAGCTCCAGGACGACGCTCGTCCCATTGCGGTCGGACTCGTCGCGCAGGTCGGTGATCCCGTCGATCCGCTTGTTCTTCACCAGGTCGGCGATCAGCTCGAGGAGCGCCGCCTTGTTGACCTCGTACGGGATCTCGGTGATCACGATCTCGTCCCGGCCCCCCCGCTCGCGGATCTCCGCCGTGCCCCGGAGATGGAGCATCCCGCGGCCCGACTCGTAGGCCTCCCGGATCCCCTCGCTCGACAGGTAGCCCCCGGTCGGGAAGTCCGGCCCGGGAAGGAGCTGCATGATCTCGTCAAGCGTCGCTTCGGGGCGGCGCAGGAGGAGCAGGAGCGCGTCCGCGACCTCGCCGAGGTTGTGCGGCGGCATGTTGGTCGCCATGCCGACCGCGATCCCGGCGGAGCCGTTCACGAGCAGGTTCGGGACCTTGGACGGCAGCGCGAGCGGTTGCTGGAGGGTCCCGTCGAAGTTGTCGGTCCAGTCGACCGTCTCCTTCTCGATGTCGAGGAGAAGCTCCTCCGCGAGCGCGCTCAGGCGCGCCTCGGTGTACCGCATCGCCGCCGGGGCATCCCCGTCGATCGAGCCGAAGTTGCCCTGGCCGTCGATGAGCGGGTAGCGCAGGCTGAACGTCTGGGCCATCCGGACCAGGGCGTCGTAGACGGCGATGTCCCCGTGGGGGTGGTACTTCCCGAGGACCTCCCCGACCGTCCGTGCGCTCTTCCGGTACGCGCGGTCGTGGGTCGCCCCGGACTCCCACATCGACCAGAGGATGCGGCGCTGGACCGGCTTCAGGCCGTCCCGCGCGTCGGGCAGCGCCCGCCCGACGATCACGCTCATCGCATAGTCGATGTACGAGCGCTCCATCTCCCGCTCGACCGGGTGGTCGTGCACCCGGTCGGCCGGGGGCGCGGTCGAGGCGGGGGGCGTCGCGCTCATGGGGCCGCTCCCGACGGGGCGTCGGGGGCCAGGGCCCGGTCGGCGGCGGCGAGGAACGCGGCCTTCGTGCCCGCGGGGATCGTGGCGCCGCTCGCGACACGGTGCCCGCCCCCCTCGCCACCGACCGCGTCGGCGGCGGTGCGGCAGACGCGGGCGAGATCGAGGCCGGCGGCGACCTGGCGGTTCGTCCCCCGGGCGCTCACCTTGATCGGCTCGGTCCCGTGCTCGGAGAAGACGAAGACCGGGAGATCGGGCGGGAGAAGGTAGTTCATCGCAAACCCTGCCTGTGTCCCCGCGAGGGTCGTATCGGGGCTTTCAAACCAGCGCAGGAAGTGCATCGAATTAACCCCATCCACCTCGATGCGACGCAGGCCGTTCAGGATCCCCGTGCGCCAGGCGGTCTCGGCCTCCCGCGCCCGCTCGGCGGCCCCGCCGTCCCCGAGCGCGAACGCGATGCCGACCCCCGGGATGCCGGCCCGACCGCAGGCGTTCTGCAGGTTCGACAGCTCCTCCGCGTCCTTCCCGAGACCGGGGACCCACCAGCGCTCCTGGTCGAGGACGCCGGCGAACTCGGGAAGCACGCCGTCCTTGAGGAGCCGACCCTTGAGGCGCGCCGCGAGGCGAAGCATCTCCTCCTCGGTCAGGGTGGCCGGCGCTCGGGCCGGGTCGAGGCCGAGCTCGGCGAGCAGTTCCCGGGCCTTCTCGGGGCGTCCCGTGAGCCCGCGGAAGTACGGGTCGATGCTCAGGGTCAGTGACTCCTCGAGCGAGGGGGCGAGCAGCGCGAGCCCCCGACGGCGCACCAGGACCGACCGGCGGACCGCCTCCTCCACCAAGAGGGCGTTGAGGCCTCGGAACCCGCCGACGTGCTGGCGGTCGGCGATCGCGCCCGAGAGTCCCCACGGAGCGTTGTCCCAGTTCGTCGGGTCGAGGAAGACCGTGAAGAGCCAGGTCAGGGTCGCGGCGCACAGCTCGTTCATCCCGTCGACCCCCCAGTCGAGCGGGTTCACGAACGCCACCGAGTCCGGGAGCGCGGGCGGGTGGGGGACGCCGGGGTACTTGTGGTGGTCGAGGACGATCACCGGGTGCGGATGCCGGGCGAAGAGGTCGAGCCAGGTCGCGCCCGTGTCGACCACGAGGACAGGGCCGTGGGTGCGCGCGAGGAGCTCCGTGATCCGCTCCCGCTCCACTCCGACGAGCGCGGTCGCCTGGACCGAGTAGCCGAGCCGGCCGAGCGCCCGCAGCGCCGAGGAGGCGCTCGCGATGCCGTCCCCATCGTAATGGTAGATGACCCGCCAGCGGCGGGGGTTTGCGAGGAGAACGCGCCGCGCGGCCTCGAACTCCTGGGAATACCGGGGATCCGAGACGAAGCCGTCCGGACCCGAGGGCATCACTCCACCTGGAGCGCCGCACCTGCGGCCGAGTACCGCCAGTTCTCGGGGATCCGTCGGCGCTGCCGGTAGTACCGGGCCAGGCGCCGGATACGGGACTCCATGAGCGAGAGACCCCGCCGGTTCGCGAGGTCCTTCGGGTGGGTCTCGAGGTGGCGCTGGAGATGCACGACGCGCTTCAGGAGCGCCTGAAGGTCGTCCGGGATCTCGGGACGGACCCCGGCCTCGCTGAGGACGGCGCCGAGGCGCTTGCCCGTGACGACCCGGGCCGACGGAACGCCATAGGAGTCCCGGAGGGTCTGGCCCACCTGCGCCGCCGACACCCCGGACTTCGCGAGCTGGACCGCCTGGGCCACGACCTCTTCGGTGGTCGTCGTCACCCACTCCGGCTTCGTCAGCGGATAGGGCCGGTGCGAGCCGGCCTTGCCTTTCCGCCCGGAGTGGATCCGCGACATGGGGAGGCGGGGACACCCGTCCCCTACTTAACCCTTAACGCGAACGCCCCGCTCCCCGGCGGGAACGGGAGCGCGGACCCGGGACTCGGGATCAGGTGATCCGGTCGGTCTTCGAGACCGATTCGAGGAGGAACCGCTTTCCCTCGGCCGTGATATGGTAGCGAACCCGGGCCGGAGTCTTCGCCCGGGCCCCGAAGCCCCCGCCTCCCTGGGCTTCGACCAGGCCGTTGCGAACGAGGAGCCCGAGCGCCAGGGGGACCTTCACGTGGTCCTCTTCGACGGCCCAGAAGCGGTGGAGGAGCCGGGAGAGATCGGCGAGCTCGAGCGCCTGGTCGGAGGCCCTGCCCTCGTGCATCGACTCGATGCGGTTCAGTTGCTGGAGGATGGCCACGAGGGTCGCCCGCACCGGGTCGGGTCGGCCGGAGGTCGACATGCCGCTAATCTACGTCGACTTCCCCTACTTAATACCCGTCCGGGCCCGAGACCGGGTCACTCGATCCGGTTGGTCCGGCGGAGCCGTTCGACGAGGAAGGACTTCCCTTCGGTCGTGATCGTGAACCGCGTCCCGAGGGTCCGGGCCCGGTCCCAGGCATACTCCGCGTCCGTCCGACGGCAGGCATAGCCGTTCCCGACGAGCACCGAGACGGCCTGTTCCACGTCGCGCTCGGAGAGGTCCCGGCGGCCGGCCCGGACGAGGACATGGTGGAGCTCGGCGAGCTCGAGCCCCTCGCCCTCGGGCTCCTCCATTTCCGCGCGGTTCAGCTGCCGCAGGATCTCGGTGAGCGACTCGCGGAGGTCGGCGGCCGCCTCCGCCGCGGCGGCGTCCATCATCGACCGGGACGGCGACGGCCCGGGAGATGAACGTATGCTTCCACGGGGCGCGGGGCTTTTAGGCCGGGGGGCGTGACAGTCCGCTCGATGGCGTGCACTTGCCGGAACCCGGCCCGCTGCCCGATCTGCAACACGCCGGTCCGCGTACCGCTCACAAACCTCGAGAGCTCGGCGGGGGCGGCGATCCTGGTCGACCGCTTCGCCCGCCGAGACTCCTCCACGTCCCGGGAGGGTCTCCGTCGGCTGATCCAGGGGTGGACGAGCTGCCCGTCGTGCGGGCACACGATCCACTTCGAGCACTCCCGCTCGTGCGTGGCCGAAGCACTGAGCGCGGCCGGGGTACCGCTCGCCGAACGGGAATCGGTCCTCTCGAAGATCACCTTCCCGGAAGGCTAGGGCGGAGGCGGAGGAGATGCCGGCGAAGAAGGAGGAGTTCAGCGTCACCCCGTACGAGGTGAAGGGCAAGATCGACTACGAACGGCTCCGGGAGCAGTTCGGGACGCAGTCGATCACCCCCGAGCTCCTCGCGAAGCTCCACCACATCGCCGGGGGCGAGCTCCCCCCCGCGCTCGCCCGGGGGATCTACTACTCCCACCGGGACCTCCCGGCGCTGCTCGATGGCTACGCGAACGGCAAGCCGTTCTTCCTCTACTCGGGCCGGGGCCCGTCCGGCCCGCTCCATACCTCCCATCTGCTCCAGTTCCAGCTCTGCCAGTGGTTCCAGAAGCGGCTCGGGGTCCCGATGTACATCCAGATCACGGACGACGAGAAGTTCTGGTCGAGCAAGACCGGCATCCCCCGGGAGGAGACGACCCGCTGGGGGTACGAGAACCTCGCCGACATCCTCGCGCTCGGCTTCGACCCGAAGCGGACGTTCACCTTCTTCGACTCGCGCTCGATCGCCGCGATGTACCCGCTCGCGGTCCGGGTCGCCCGGAAGGTGAACTACTCGACCGTGAAGGCGGTCTTCGGCTTCACCCCGAGCACGAACATCGGCCTCGTCTTCTACACCGCCCTCCAGACGGTCCCCGCCTTCTGGCCTTCGTGGGCGGAAGGGCGCGCGGTGCCGTGCCTCATCCCCTGCGGGATCGACCAGGACCCACACTTCCGCATCTCGCGGGACCTGGCCGAGGGGATGGGCTACCCGAAGCCGGCGCTCCTCCACAGCCAGATGGTGCCCGGGCTCCTCGGCGATTCCGTCATGTCGACGACCGGGGACCGGAGCGACAACGCCCTCTTCCTGAACGACGGACCGAAGGTCGTGGAGCGGAAGGTCCGCAACGCCTTCACGGGCGGCCGGGCGACCGTGGAGGAGCAGCGGCGGCTCGGCGCGGTGCCCGAGGTCTGCTCGATCTGGGCGCTCTGGCGCACGCAGTTCGCCGAGACCGAGACGAAGTTCGCCGAGGTGACCGAGGGGTGCCGCTCGGGCCGGCTTCTCTGCGGCGAATGCAAGTCTCAGCTCCTCGAGCGGGTCCACCGGTTCTACCGCGAGCACGAGGTCGCCCGCGACCGGGCGAAGACATGGGCCGAGTCGACGATCATCACCGCCGCGCCGAAGGCCCTCTAGGTCCCGGCCCGGCTCACCCGACGTCCAGACGGCGGAAGGAGGGGCGGGGTCGCTCCGGCTCCGGACCGGGGCCGGGCGGGGCGAGGGGCGACTCGATCTCCTCGGGGCCGCCCTGCACGGCCGTGAGGAGCCGCAGCATCGGACGGAAGAGGGAGTGCTGCGCCCGGCCCGGGTCGAGGGTGTACGCCCGCTCGTAGGCCGCGACCGCCTCCTCCTCGTCGCCGAGGCTGAGGAGCGAGAGGGCCAGCTCGAGCCAGCTCTTCGCCTCCCGGGCGCTCTCCCGCTCGCCGGCCTCGATCAGGTGGTCGTCCTCTGTCTCGGAGGCCTCCTCCTCGGCGGGGGCGGAACCGCCCGGCGCCTCCCGCGAGAGTACGAGCGCCCGCTCGAACGCGGCGCTCGCCGCGGTCTCGTCGCCGCTCTCGGCCAGGGCGACCCCGAGCCGGTGCCAAGCGACCATGTCGTTCGGCGCGAGGGCCACCGCATGCCGGTAGGCGCTCGCCGCCTCGGTCCACTCTTCGCGGAGCGCGCGGGCGACGCCGAGATGGAACCAGGCCTCGGGGTTCTGCGGGGCGAGCGCGACGGCGCGCGCGAGCGCGGATTCCGCCTGGGTCGACTGGCCGAGGTGCGC
>JAKACD010000021.1 GCA_021821785.1 Thermoplasmata archaeon | reverse complement strand
CGAGGTTCCCGCAACAGCTCGAGGAGGAGACGGCGGGAGTTCTCACCGCGAAGAAGGACGAGATACTTGCGGTCGTCCCAGGTGATGCCGGAGGCGAAGTAGAAGTCCCGGTTCGGCGCCCGCCCAGCGCCGCGAGCGGAGAGTCCGCCGCGAGCAGGACCCCCGACACCCTTTCTCGGAACTCAGGGTCGCGCAGGATCATCGCCGTCTCGCGCTGAAGGACCCCGTCGGCGATCTCGAGGACCGTAAGGTCGGGGTGACGCGCGGCGCTCACGGCGAGAATCTCCCGCCCGAGCGCGGAGAGCTCGCCCGGCGCCGAGAGGTACGTCGACGGAAAGCCGTAGTCGCTGAAGTCGACGACCGAGACCGCGTGGGCGCTTCGCATCTCGTCGACGTCCCGGTTCGAGACGCTGCCCGTGAGCTTGCCCGCCGCGACGCGGAGCCCCTGGCGATGGAGCCCGTGGAGCGTCTGGGAGACGACGGTGGTCTTGCCCGCGTTCATTCCGGTGCCGACGACCACGAGGAGCGGCCCCGCGCCGTCGGCCATCCCGGTCGCGACCGGGTGGAACAGATGGTCCTTGAGGTTGATCGGTTCGCCGTCGGCGCCGACCACCGATCCGACGAAGGTGACCGAGGTCGACCGACCCATCTCGCGGTGCGCGGAGCGGACGGTCCCGATCATTCCGCCCGCGGTGAGGAGGCTCAAATCGGTGAGCTCGTCGACCTCGCCCTCGAAGGCATCGGTCGCGTAGCGGTGACCGAGGACTCCGACCACGGTATCGCCGGGATAGAGGTGGGCCTTGCGGTTGTCGGTCCCCACGATCGAGGAGTGATACCCGATCTTCTCGATGCGCACCACGATCACGTCGCCCACGCGGGGGGCGGCGCTCGGCGCGCGGGGATCGAGGTACGACTCAGCCGGGGAGAGGCTTCGGAGGGCCCAGCCCCACTTCGCGTGCTCCGGGATGGGGGAGATCGGCCCCGCGCTTTGCGCGGGAACGCTCGCGGTGTCGGGGCCGAACCGCCCTCTCGACACTCGTTGGGGGGAGGGGGGTACCATCATATCGTGAACTCGAAACTCCGCGCGGGCAAGCTGGGCTCCCGCGGAACCGGTCACTCCTTCCTGTTGGCCGATCATCGGGGTTCTCTTCCGGCGCGGGGGGGAGTATCGATTTTGGTGCGGCCGTTAGAACCGTTGGTGCGCGGCCCGAACCCGGAGGGTCGCCCGCCCCCGGTCCGGTGGCTCGGGGCCGCCGGTGCCGCGACGCGACGTCGCACGCTACGGGGAGACCCCGGGCCGCCAGGCGACCGGCCCGGACGGCTGCAGGTTCGCTACCGCGTTCTCGATCAGCTTCTGGAAGCGGAACGGCTTCGGGATCCCCTTCCAGTCCTCGTTGCCGAGCTGCGCGCCGCCCTCCGAGCTCACCCGGACGGTCCCGTATCCCAGGAGGCGCTCGCCGGCCGACTGGTGCACATCCACCCCGCGCACCTGAAGGACCGGGATCTCGTTGAAGTCGTGGCCGAAGATCCCCTTCTGGATGATCACGCGGCGCGTCGTGACCGCGTAGACGGTGGAGATCCAGCGGAGGTAGCGGACCAGGAGCCGGATCACGCCGACCAGGACGAGAAGGAGGAAGAGGTCGAACAGGTAGTGCGCCAGCGTCCCGGCGTCCATGTGGACCCACCCGGCGACCGTGCCAATCGCCGAGGCGTACTGCGCGATCTGGCCGGCCGTGCCGTAGGCGACGGCGGCGGTCGCGAGCGCGAGCAGTCCCCAGATCACGAGCCAGACGATGACGCCGGGGAAGTAGTACAGCGCGGTCGCCCGGGTCTCTTCCAGGAGCTGCTCCTGGTCCGCGAGGTAGGTCGCCTTCAGGAGCTTCGGTAGCGCGCGAGGGGGCGGAGTGGCCGCCATTACGGTTCGATGGGAAGGGTCCGGATGATAAACGTTCGTCCCGAGGCGTCCGGTCCGGGCGACCCTTATAGGGCACCGACCGTCCCGTTCGCGCGATGGGCGTCACGGACTGCCACGTCCACATCAACCCGCTCGGGGAGATCCGCCCGGACGCGATGCGCCTATTCACCCACATCGTCCCCGGCACGCGGCGCTACATGGAGGATCCCCGCGCCTTCCTCGAGTACCTCGATCAGCGCGGGGTCGAGCGCGCGGTGCTCGTGAACTACGTCTCGCCCGAGGTGATCGGCTACACCGAGGCCGTGAACCCCTTCGTGAGCCAGTACGTCAAGGCGGATCCCGAGCGTCTGATCGCGGTGGGCGGCATCCGCCCGGACCACCCCGACCCCGAGCGCGAGATCGCCCGGCTCACAGAGGAGCTCGGGATTCGGGCCCTGAAGCTCCACCCCCCGCACCAGTTGTTCCGTCCGAACGCCTACGTCAAGGGGGAGCTCCCGGGGCTCCGTCGGCTCTACGATGCCTGCGCGCGCCACCACCTCCCCGTGATCTTCCACACCGGCACGTCGGTCTTCCCTCGGGCCCGGAACCGGTTCAGCGATCCGATGTTCGTCGAGGACGTCGCGGTCGACTATCCCGACCTCACGATCGTCCTCGCCCACGGCGGTCGGCCGATCTGGATGGAGAGCGCCGTCTTCCTCGCACGACGGTTCCCGAACGTCTGGCTCGAGATCTCGGGCGTCCCTCCGAGCCGCCTCCTGGAGTACTTTCCGTCGCTCCCACGCCTCGCCGACAAGGTCCTCTTCGGGTCGGACTGGCCGGGACCGGGCGTGAAGGATATCGGGGAGAACCTGACGGCGTTTCGAGCGCTTCCCCTGCCGCCGGAAGCCCAACGCCGCATCCTCGAGGAGAATCCGCTCCGCGTCTTTCCTCGCCGGGCGCCCTCTTGAAATAGTGGGCCCGGCTCGGTCGAGCGTGCCCGAGTCCCCGCGATCCCCAGATGCCCCAGTAGAATCCCCCGACGCCCCGACGGAACCCCCGTCGGTCGAGGTCGTGGAAGGGGGCGAAGAGGTCGGTCGTCTTCCGCTCCCTCGCCGGGACCGCGGCGAGGTCTTCGGGATCGCGAGCCAGCTCCTCGGCGCGGCCCGGATCCGGGTGATGTGCGAGGACAGCGTCTCGCGGATGGGTCGCATCACCGGGAAGATGAAGAAGAAGATGTGGATCCGCGAAGGGGACCTGCTGATCCTCCGACCCTGGGGGTTCCAAGAGGGCAAGGCCGACATCCTGTTCCGCTACAGCCGCACGCAGTCGCAGTACCTCGCCCGTCGCAACCTGCTGCCGTCCTCGGTGAACATCTTCTCGGCCACCGACGTCCCGTCCGGGAACGCCGCGCCGTCCTAGCGGCGCCATGTGGTCCACCGTTCGCCGTCCGCTCTCCTCCGAGGAGATGGCAGTCGTCGAGCAGAACGCGGTCGCGCTCGGAGTCACGATCGATGCCCTGATGGAGAACGCGGGCCGGGCGGTCGCCGAGGAGGCTGCCCGCCACCTCCCGTCCCCTCCCGCGCGGGTCGCGATCGTCGCGGGGACCGGGAACAACGGCGGCGACGGCACCTGCGCCGCCTTCTATCTCCAGCAGTGGGGCTACTCCCCCGAAGTGTGGCTCGTCCGGCCGCCGAGCGAGATCCGCTCGCGCGCCGCCCGGCGATGCTTCGATCGGATCCAGCACCGCGGCCCGGTTCGGGTGGGCGTTCCGCGGACCGAAGACCTCGCGACGATGCCGCTCGTCGTCGACGCGCTCCTCGGCACCGGCCAGTCCCCGCCCCTCCGGGGGGCGATCTCGGAGGCCGTGGCGGCGATCCGGGCCAGCCGGGCGCCCATCCTCTCCGTGGACATTCCGACGGGCGTCGGCGACCCGGACGGGCTCCGACCGTCCTGGACCGTCACGCTGACGACCCCGAAGGAGGAGCTCGCCCGTGGTGCGCCCGGCGAGGTCAGCGTCCGGGAGATCGGGATCCCGTTCGAGGCATGGCGACGGACCGGACCCGGAGAGTTCCTCTCCTTCCGCGCCCCGTCCGGGCACACGGATCGCGGCCGCACGGGACGGCTCGTGATCATCGGCGGCGGCCCGTACGCGGGGGCGCCGGCGCTCGCGGCGCTCGCCGCGCTGCGCTCGGGCGCCGAGCGGGCGACGATCCTAGCCCCCGAGGGGGCCGCCGAACGGATCCAGTCGTTCAGCCCGAACCTCATCGTGCACCGCTTCGGCCGGGATCACTTCCGGTCGACTGACGTCCAGGAGATGCTCGAGTTCCTGCGCGCCGCCCCACCGAGAGCGGTCGTTATGGGGATGGGCGCCGGGGCCCATCCCGAGACGATCGCGGCGTTCCGCGAGCTCGAGCAGGAGCTCGTCGGGGAGTGGCCGCTCGTGGTCGACGCGGATGCCCTCGCCGCCCTGCCGACGGAGAGCGAGCGGCCTTCCGAGCGTACCGCGCCCCTCTTCGCGACCCCGAACTCGGGCGAGTACGCGCGGGTCTTCGGGGGGACGCCGTCGGCCCCTCTCGCCGCCCGGCTCGCCGAGGTCGAGCGGATCGCCTCCGAACGCCGCCTCTTCCTGCTCGTGAAGGGAGAGCCGGACCTCGGCTCCGATGGCGAGATGGTCTTCGAGAATGTCCACCACCATCCGGCGATGACGGTCGGCGGGGTCGGGGACGTCCTCGCCGGCGTCCTCGGGAGCCTCACGGCGCAAGGCTTGCGGCCGCTCGTGGCGGCCCGGCTCGCGACCTACTGGGTCGGCGAGGCCGGCCTCAGGGCCGCTGCGCGGAAGAGCTTCGGCCTCCTCGCGACGGATGTTATCGAGGAGCTGCCGCCGGCCCTGGTCGCCGGCCTTGAGCGGGTGGCGCCGAGCGCGGGGTGACCGCCGTTAGGCGTACCGGGCGCGGCCCTTGATCACGCGGGCGCGCGTGCGGACGTCCTTCTCGCCCGCGGGATTCCCCTCGGCGTAGCCTTCGTGGAAGGACCGTACGAGACCCTCGGCCCGGGCGTGCAGCGCCTTCAGGTCCTCCTCCACCAAGTGGAGGTCGATCCCGAGCTCCTCGATGCCGGGGTTGCGGCTTCCCATCGAGAGGTCGAGGAACGCAGGCGGTCCGTCAGGGCCTTCGGGAAAGAGGACGTTCGAGCTCGTGAGGTCGCCGTGGGAAAGGCCACCGGCGTGGAGACGCCCGAGCGCGGTGCCGAACGCGCGGACCGCGCGGTCGAGGCGCTCCGGGGAAAGGTTCCGGTCCTCGAGCAGCTGCCGCAATGTCGGCCCCGGGAGCTCCTCGAGGATCAAGCGGTGGCGCACGAGATCGATATCGTAGATGAGCGGCGTGCGGACCCCCAGGCGGCGGGCGTCGACGAGCAGCCGCGCTTCGGTGCGCGTCCGCTCGCGCCGCAGACGGTCGTCGAGGACCTTCGGCCGGTACGCTTTCGAGTCCCGCTCCTTGAGGAGCGCCGGGAACCCCCACCAATCGACCCGTCGGAGGGCGGCCTCCGCGCCCCGCGATACCGTGGGGCCCTCGGCTTCAGTAGGGTCGGGCATCGATCGAACGGCCCTCGCGCGTCAGTGGGTCTTGCGGGCGGCGAGCTGGCGGACGATCGCCTCGCGGGCGAGCCGGGCGGCGAGCGCGCTCGTGTTGCCGTTGTCGTAGTGCGGGCTGACCTCCATGATGTCGAGCCCGGCAAGGCGCGGCGCGGCCTGGTCGAAGATGAACTTCACGTCCCGCGGCGTAAGGCCGAACGGCTCGGGGGTGCCTGTGCCCCCGGCGTACGCGGGGTCGATCGCGTCGATGTCGAGCGAGATGTAGATCCGCTCGGTCTTGAGCATGTTGAGCGCGCGGCCGACCGCGGCGGCGATCCCCTCCTTCGCGATCTCGTGCGCGGTCACGAACGACATCCCGATCGAGCGGTTGTCGTCGACCTCTTCGCGAGAGACGGAACGCACGCCGAGCACGACGATGTTCCGAGCCCCGACCTTCTCGAGGATGCGGCGCGACGAGCACCCGTGGCTCCGCCGGTCGCCGAGATAGCTGTCCCGGAAGTCCATGTGGGCGTCGAGGTACAGGACCCCAAGGCTCGGGGCGTTCTCGGGGTACGCCTCCACGCACGGCGGGGAGCACGCGTGGTCCCCTCCGAGGACGAGGGGGATCTTCCCGGCCGCGTAGACCGACCGGACCTCCTCCCGGACCGAGCGGACCATCTCTTCCGCGCTGCCGAACTCCTCGGTGTTGCCGAGGTCGTGGATCTTCGCGTCCGAGAGGTCGACCCCCGTCTCGAGGTCGTAGGACTCGAAGTTGAACGAGTGCTGGCGGATCGAGTCGGGGCCGAAGCGGGCGCCCGGGCGGAACGAGGTGGTGCGGTCGAACGGAACCCCGAGGATGACGAACTCCGCCTCGTCGAACGAGGCGTTGGCATCCGCGAAGGTGGTCAGATTCGGCACGACCGGCCGACGGCCGTGCGCTATATGAGAGTGTTCAAGCGGCCGGCGGAACCGCCGGCGGCCGGGGGGCGACCGGTGGGTGCCATCGGGCCTGCAGCCCCATCTCGCCGTACAGGAACTCCATGACCGCGAGCGAGATCACGGTCGTCCCGATCGCCATCACGAAGAGCCCGAGGTAGCCCCCGACGAGGATCGCGGCCGCGCCGACGAGCGGACCGACGCTCCACAGCGTCGAGTTGATCAACGTGAAGACGCCGAGGTACTCCGCCCGGCGATCGGCGGGGGCCATCCGCGCCACCCAGGCCTGCATGCCGGGGCCGACCAGGCTCAACCCTCCGTTGCGCACCGCCTGGGCGGGGACGACCTCGGTCCAGCTGGTCGAGAAGAGGAAGATCCCGTAGGACGCGAGGCTCATCGCGGTGCCGTACCAGATCGCCCGGATCTCCCCGGCGCGGTCGATCCATCGGCCGAACGGCAGCGAGACCACGGCCGCCGTGACGAGACCCGCGATCGCGATGAGGCTGATCTCGAAGTCGTTCGCCCCGAGGGTCGCGGCGAGGAACCCGTAGAACGTGGCGACCGCGCCGCTGCCGATCGCGCGAATCGAGACCGCGAAGGAGAACGTCACGATCGGGCGCATCTCCTTGAGCGGACGGCGCACGGGCGGGGTCGGCTCGAGGGTCGGGTCGGGGACGAGGAAGACGACGACCGAGAGGGTCCCGATCATCACGACGACCACGAACGGGAAGAGCGCCGCGAGCCCGAACCAGTAGGTGATGACCCCCGCCAGGGCGAACCCCGCGACGGCGCCGCCGTTCGAGGTGGCGTTCAGTAGGCCATAGCCCATCCCGCGTTCGTTCTCACGAGTGACGTCCGCGACGTACGCGGTGTATGCGGGCGCCCCGATCGCGAGGGCCATCTCCGCGGCGATGAAGAGCGCTCCGGCGAGGAGGTAGCCCGGGGCAAAGACGATCGCGAGGAAGAGCGGAAAGGCGGCCGCCTCGCCCGCGAGGAGGAACGGGCGCCGGCGACGGGCCCGATCCGATAGGCGCCCGACGAACGGGCCGATGAGGCTGGCCGGCACGTAGGCGAGGGCGAGGATGGTGAGCGCGGCCGGGAGCGAGGCGCCCTTGAGCTCGACCAGGTAGAGCGGAAGGTAGACGATGAAGAGGCCGCCGCGGTTGCTCGCGAGCAGCGAGTACAGCGAGAGCGAGAGGAGCTCGCGGGACGGCATGGCCCGCCCACGCGTCCCCCGTTACTTAGTTTCCGCCTGCGCCCCCGAGGGGTTCGAACCGGTTTCCGAGGGGTTCGGGTTAAGAAGCCCGTCGAACCTCCCCCCGCGACGGAGCGTGGTATGCCCGAGCCGGAGAAGGTCGCACGGAAGAGCGAGGAAGACGGCGTTGAGATCCTGATCCTGAAGAATCCCCCCGTGAACGCGCTGAGCACCGGGCTCCTCGCGGACCTCGACCAGCGGGTGACCGAGCTCACCCAGGACCCGAAGGTCCGGGCCGTGATCCTGACCGGCGACGGCCAGTACTTCAGTGCCGGGGCCGACCTCAAGGAGATGGCGACGCTCGACCTCTCGGCGGCGCCCGACATGGTCCGCCGGACGCACGCCCTCTTCGGCCGCCTGAGCCACCTCAAGGCACCGGTGGTCGCGGCGATCAACGGCCTCGCCCTCGGCGGGGGCCTCGAGCTCGCGCTCGCCTGCGACCTCCGCATCGCGGGGGAGTCGGCGAAGCTCGGCGCGCCCGAGGTCAACTATGGCCTGATGCCGGCCTACGGCGGGACCCAGCGGCTACCCCGCCTGGTGGGCCTCGCGAAGGCGCGGGAGCTCATCTTCACCGGCACGATGATCAGCGCGGCGGAGGCGCTCAAGATCGGCCTCGTCAACAAGACGGTCCCGGCCGGGCAGGAGTTGCGGGCGGCCCGCGATCTCGCCCACACGATCGCGCAGAAGGCCCCGAAGGCGGTACAGGCGGCGAAGCGCGCGATCGCCGAGGGGATCGAGCAGCCGCTCGGCGCGGGGATCGAGGCCGAGACCGCGCTCTTCGCGAGCGAGGTCCTGACGAGCGAGGACCTGGCCGAGGGGATCATCGCCTTCGCGGAGCGCCGGCCTCCGAAGTTCAAGGGGGCCTAGCGATGCCGTTCGAGTTCTCGTTCACGCCCGACCAGGAGGCGTTCCGGGACGCTGTCCGCGCGTTCCTCCAGAAGGAGGTTGCGCCGGTCGTCGTGGAGATGGACGAGCGGGAGGAGTTCCCCCGCGCGACCGTGCGCCGGATGCAGGAGGAGGGGTACTTCGGGGTCCCGATCCCGGAAGAGTACGGCGGGCTCGGCCTCGGGAAGGTCGGCTACTGCATCTTCCTCGAAGAACTGGGGAAGGTCGACGCCTCGCACGGCACGATCGTCGGCGCCCACACCTCGCTCGGCACCTCCCCGCTCCTCTACTACGGGACGGAGGAGCAGAAGCAGCGCTGGCTCGCTCCCGCCGCGAAGGGGGAGAAGCTCCTCGCGTTCAGCTTGACCGAGCCGGGCTCGGGCAGCGATTCCGGGGCCGTCCACACCATCGCCGAGAAGGACGGCGATGGCTGGGTGATCACGGGCAACAAGATCTACGTCTCGAACGGCCGGGAGGCCGACACGATCGTCGTGATGGCCGGCAACGACGTGAAGCTCGGCCCGAACGGCGGCGTCACCGCCTTCCTCGTCGACACGAACCTTCCGGGGTTCTCCGTCGGCCGTTGCGAGAAGAAGATGGGGCTCCACGGCACGTCGACCGCCGAGCTGATCCTCGACCACGTCCGGGTCGGCCCCGACCGCGTGCTGGGCGAGGTCGGGAAGGGATTCCACGTCGCGATGACCGCGCTCGATGTCGGACGGGTCTCGCTCGGGGCCGCCAGCCTCGGCGGGATGGAGGCGGCCACGACGCAGGCGCTCGAGTTCTCGAAGAACCGGACGCAGTTCGGCCTACCCATCAGCGAGTACGAGGCGATCCAGTTCAAGCTCGCCGACATGGCGATGAAGATCCACGCGCTCCGGCTCATGGTCTACCACGCGGCCGCGCACCAGGACCGGCTCGGGACCGATCCGAAGAAGTGGAGCCGCCTCGAACGGATGGACAAGACGCGCGAGTCGGCGATCGTGAAGTGCCTCGCCTCCGAATGGGCGAGCGAGGTGATCGACGAGGCGCTCCAGATCCACGGCGGCCTCGGCTACATCCGCGGGACGCCGATCGAGCGGGCGTACCGGGACGCGCGGATCAGCGAGATCTTCGAGGGAACGAACGAGATCCAGCGGGTGGTCGTCTCGCGCGATCTCCTGGGCCGCGGGCTCTAGGGCGCGCGGGGAGGCGACGGCGGGGTCTCGGACCCGGCGATCGCACCCTCCCGGAGCACGCGCCGGAGAACCTTCTGGACCCCGGTGCGGGGCAGCGCGTCCCGGAACTCGACCGTTCGCGGCGCCTTGTAGTGCGCGATCCGCGCGCGGACGAAGGCGATGATCTCCTCCGCCGAGACGGTCGCCCCGGGTCGCTTCACGACGAACGCCTTGATCACCTCGCCGTGCTCGGCGTCCGGCACCCCGACCGCCGCGGCTTCGGCGACCGACGGGTGCTGGTAGATGATCTCCTCGACCTCGCGAGGGTAGACCTTCATCCCGCCGACGTTCACCATGTCCTTCTTCCGGTCCACGATGTAGGCGTACCCGTCCGCGTCGATCCGCGCGAGGTCACCGGTCTGGAGCCACCCGTCCGTGAGGACGAGACCGGTCTCCTCGGGCTGGCCGTAGTAGCCGAGCATGACCTGCGGGCCCCGCACCTCGAGCTCTCCGATCTCATCGACCCCGAGGACGCGGCGGCGGTCCTCCGGGTCGACGACCCGGTGGAAGGTGTCCGGGAGCGGGAGGCCGATCGAACCGATCCGTCGCTCACCATCGACGGGGTTGGCGTGCGTCGCCGGCGAGGCTTCCGAGAGGCCGTACCCCTCGACGAGCGCCGCCCCGGTGAGCGCCTCGAACTCGCGCTGGACCTCGACGGGGAGCGGGGCGGAACCGCTCAGGCAGAACTGGATGGAGTGCAGGTCGAACTTCGCCACGTCCGGTCGTTGGCTGAGCGCGCGATAGAGCGCCGGTACCGCCGGGAACTGGGTCGGTCGGTACCGGTGGATGAGCCGAATCAGCTCGGCGACCTCAGGCCTCGTCTGCAGGATCACGGTCGCCCCGTCCGCGAACCCGAGCAGGAGGGCGATCGTGAGCCCGTAGATGTGGAAGAACGGGATCGCGCCCATCATCACCTCCTGGCCGGGCCGGCGGCGGGTGTTCCACGCTTGGGCCTGGAGGACGTTCGCGACGAGGTTGCGATGGCTGAGCATCGCGGCCTTCGGGCGGCCGGTCGTCCCGCCCGTGTACTGGAGCACGGCGACGGTCGTGGCGGGATCGCCCCGCCAGAGCGGCACGGTCGCCGGCGTGCGCACGGCGGTCCGCCACGCGCGGACCTCAGGGTCGGTGGGGAAGGCGGTCGGCAGATGCTGGCGGCGGAGCACGGAGTTCACGAACGGGCGGACGAGGGTCGGGTAGAACTCCCGGAGGCGGGCGACGAAGACGCGGGGGACTGGCGCCGCGTCCCGGACCTGCTTCACGTTCGGGTAGAGGATCTCGAGGGTGACAAGGGCCTTCGGAGTGGAGTCGTGCAGGATGTGGATCAGGTCCTGCTGGATGTACAGCGGGCTCACCTGGACGACGATGGCACCGAGGCGGAGCACCGCGAAGAAGGCGATCGGATACGCGGGGCAGTTCGGAAGGTAGAGCGCGACGCGGTCGCCGGGCCCGACCCCCGCCTCCCGGGCGAGGGCGCCGGCAAGCCGCTCGCTCTCCTCCCAGAACCGGCGGTAGCTCCACTTCGCGCCGTAGTAGACGAGCGCGGTTCGGTCGGGCCAGGTGCGGACGCTCTTCTCGACGAACTCGGAGAGGAGCTGGCTCGGGATCTCGACGTGCGGGGGGACGGATTTCGGGTACCGCGAGAGCCAGACGGGGGTTTCTGAGGAGGCGACGGAGCCGCTCACCGGAAGGTCACCCGCCCGCCCCGGCGTCGGTCTCCTTCACGAACTGGACCCCGGGCTTGTAGCTCGAGGAGTAGCGGACCCGCTGTCCGATCTCAAGGTCGCTCTCCTGCTTGACGGTGGGCATCCAGCCCGTGATCTGGCCACCGCCATCGAGCGCCACGACCACGTACGCGTACGGAGCGTCGTTCAGGAACTCGTCCCCGGGAACGTGGAGGATGGTGTACGCCACGACCTTCCCGCGCAGCGCCAGCTCGTGCTCCTCGAGCTCCAAGCTCCCGCATCGGGAGCAGGCGAGTCCCCAGGTCGCGGTGATGAGCCCGCAATGACGGCAGCGGAGACCCCGGAGCCTGCCGCCCTCCTCGTATCCCTTCACCCATTCGTCGATGGTGTGCGGCGCGCTCGGCAGCGTATCGGACGCGGTGATCCCCCCTTCCTTCCTTCGGTCCTTTCCCGCCCTGTTCGTTCCCCGGTTTCGTTCGTTCGGTTCCTGATCAGCGACGGGAGAAAATGTGCACGGAGCAGGATCCCCCGGTCGCGCCGACGTTGTGGGCGAGGGCGACTTCGGCCTTCGGGACCTCGCGCCCCTTGGCGAGCCCGTTGAACTGTTCGAAGATCTCGACGACCTGGCTCGCGCCCGTGGCGCTCACCGGGTGCCCCTTCGCCTTGAGCCCGCCGGACGGGTTCACGGGGAGCTTTCCGTCGCGCGCGGTGAGCCCCTCGTAGCTCTCCTTCGCCGCGGTCCCCTTCGGCAGGAACCCGAGGTCCTCGAGGGCGAGCGCCTCGGCGATGGTGAAGCAGTCGTGGACCTCGAGGAAGTTGATGTCCTTCGGCGTCATCTTCGCCTGGCGGAACGCCTTGTCCGCGGCCAGGCGGGTCGACGGGATGCCGAGGAGGTCCGGTCGGTCCTGCATGTCGGTGACCGCGCCCGAGCGCGCCGAAGCGCGGAAGACGAGCGGCTCGGTGACCGGGCGCTGGACGAACTCTTTCGCGGCGATCACGAGGGCCGAAGCGCCGTCCGAGAACGGGCAGCAGTCGTAGAGACGGAGCGGCGAGGCGATCATCGGAGAGGAGAGGTAGGTCTCCATCGAGATCTCCTTCTGGAAGTGGGCGTGCGGGTTCCGGGCCGCGTTCGCGTGGTTCTTCACCGCGATCGCCCCGAACATCTCATCCTTCGGGTGGAACTCCTGTCGGTAGGCGCTCGCGAGGGTGGCGTAGAGACCGGGGAACGTGGCCCCGTTCTTCGTCTCGAAGGCGTAATCCGCCGCGACCGCGAAGTAGCTCGTGGCCGCGAGGGTATCGAGATGGGAGAGCTTCTCGACCCCGACGACGAGCGCGACGTCGATGAACCCGCCCGCGACGTGAACGTACGCTTCGTGGAGCGCGGCGCTCGACGAGGAACAGGCGCTCTCGAGCGTCGCGGAGGGGACCTCGGGGATCCCGAGCCCGTTGTTGATGAGGGGGCCGACGTGCCCCTGGTGCTCAGAGATGCCGAAGGCGTTCGCGACGAACGTGTAGCCGATATCCTTCGGGGAGAGACCGGACTGGCGAATCGCTTCCATCGCGACCCGGGTCGCGGCCTCGCGGCCGCTCTCCTTCATCTTGCCGAAGCGGTTCGAAGCCGCTCCGACGACCCACGTTTCCCGCATCGACCCTCACGCCCTCGGTATCAGAACGGTCCTGCCCTTAACCTAAGCCCTCAATCCTTCGATCTTCCGGCGCGTCCGGGGCCCCCCTTGCGACGCTTTCGCCGCGACCGGAAGGTCGAGCAGACGCTGAAGCTCCGCAAAGGTCCGGTCCGCCACGGCCCGGTCGGGGGTCTTGAGCAGGATGCGCCCGGTGCGGCTGATGGTGACCTCGGCCTCGAGGGCGGCGATCAGCATCACCCGCGCGTCCACGACCGCGATGCCGGCCGCCTCGAGGCGATGGCGGGCCTGAGCCAGGTCGATCGGGCGGGGCGGCTCGGGGACGGTCTCGAAGCCACCGCGGTTCGAGCAGACCTCGAGCGTACGGTACACCGGCCCGTGACCCTCCCGACCGAGGCATGCCGGCCGGGGTCATTTCGGTTGGCCCCGCTCACTCGGTCGAGGGCGTGGGGCGAACCGGATCCACCCGCCTTTCGGCACGGCGCGAGAGGGGCCGTTCGTGCGAGCCTACCGAAGGACCGCCTTCCGGACAGCGTCGTCGAGGATCGCCTCGACGTCGACCCGTTCCTCCTCCCGGAGGATCTGGATCAGGTTCGAGCGGGTCGCGGGCTTGTCGGGGACCGCCTGGCAACAGACACCGGGCCGGGTCGAGATGCCGTACGTGCCGAGCTCCTTGGCCTCCCGCTCGATCTCCTGCTTGTCGAGCCCGATGAGCGGGCGGACGATCGGAAGACGGACGGAGGCGGTCGCGCTGCGCATGTTGGAGAGCGTCTGGCTCGCCACCTGGCCCAGGGCCTCCCCGGTGGTGAGGAACGTGGCGTTCTCCCGCTCGGCGATCCGTTCCGCCGAGCGCCACATGAAGCGGCGGCACAGGATGCAGCCGACATGGCGGTCCGTGTTGCGCATCAGCGTCACCTGCGTCGAGCCGTGGGGGACGACATAGAGCGGGATCGGCTGGGCGTACCGCTCCCGGAGGATGGCGAGATGATCGACGACCTTCTCGAGGGGGGTGTCGTCGGTGAACGGGCGGTTGTCCATGTGGACCGCCACCATCTCGTGGCCCTGACGGAGCATGAAGTTGAGGGCGACCGGAGAGTCGATGCCCCCGCTCATCAACATCACGCCGCGCGCCATGGTCGCGTCCTAGTCCCCTGCGCCCTATTTAGGGGTGCGCAGGCCCGGCCGGGGGAGAGGTAAATAGCGCGTCGGGGTCGTTCGGTCGATGGCAGAGGAAGCGGGCGCGCCCGCCGCTCTGTACTGCCGAGACGAGGGGAAGGGTCCGACGGTCCTCCTGCTCCACGGTATCGGCGGCAATCACACGGTCTGGAACGGGATCCTGCCGGCGCTCGCCAAGGAGTTCCGGGTCCTGGCCCCCGACCTGCGAGGCCACGGACGGAGCCCGGCGCCGCCGGATTCGCACTTCACCTTTCGGGAGCTCGAAGGGGACCTTACGCGGCTGCTCGAGGAGCGCGCCGCGGGTCCCGTCCACGTGGTCGGGCTGAGCGGCGGCGCCCTCCTCGCCCTGCGCTTCGTGCTCGACCGTCCCGAGGACGCGAAGAGCTTGGTGATGGTCAGCGGGGCGGCCTACACGGACTCCCACACCCGGGCGGTCGCCGACCGATGGTCGGAGATCTACGGAAAGGACGGACCGGACGCCTTCGCGGTCCGGCTCCTCAAGGACCTCTACTACCCGGACTGGATCGAGGCGCACCTCGACTTCGCCGACGCCCTGCGCGCGCAGGTAGGGCATCAGGACTTCGCGCCGGCCGTCCGCTGGGCCCGAGCCATGAAGGCGTTCGATGAGCGCGCCCGCATCGCGGGTCTCGGGCGACCCACCCTGATCGTGCAGGCGATGGACGATGCGGTGGTCGATGCGTCTCACGGGCGCATCCTCCGGCAGTCGATCCCGGGAGCGCAGATCCGCATCTTCGCCCAGACCGGGCACATGATCCCGGTCGAACGACCGACGGAGACCACCGAGGCAATCCGCAGCTGGGTCGAACGCGCGGAGTCAGCCTCCCCACTGCCCCCGACAAGCGCGGGTGGGACCGGGCCGAGTTAGCTAGCTTATCTTCTTGACCCCCCATCGCGGGGACGATGGCAGAGAGCCGGCCCGCCGAGCTCGAAGCGCGGATCGCCGCCCTCGAGCGCGACCTGAAGGAGATGAAAGCTCGCCTCCTCGCGCTCGAGCGGCTCATGGGCGCGGGTGGGGAACACCCCACGGACGAGACGACCGTCCGCAAGAAGGTCGTCTACGATTGGCAGGCCTGAGCATGGGGGCTCCGACCGCGGTGCCAGTGGGGGACGCCCCCGCGACCCTCGGCGAGCTCTTGGACCGATACCCGGTGCTCGCTCCGCCGGTCTCCTCCGCGGGGGCGGCCGTGATCCTGGTGCTGCGCGAAGGGGAGCGGGAAGTGGAGACCCTCCTCATCGTCCGTGCCTCGAACCCCGACGATCCGGCGTCCGGCCAGGTCGGACTCCCGGGGGGGCACGTCTCGGAAAGCGATGGCTCGCTCGCCGCCACGGCCCTACGGGAGCTCGAAGAGGAGGTCGGCCTCTCGCTCGGGGACCTCTCCGGCCCGCCCCGCTTCGTCGGGCTCGCGCCCGCCCCCCGGTTCGGGCTGACCGTCGGGGTCTTCGCGGCGGCACTGGGACCGGTCGGGCGACCGCCCAACGCGCGGGACCCGTCCGAGGTGGCGCACGTCTTCTGGTTGGCGCGCTCCTCCCTCAGCGACACCCGGCGGGTCGTACGGGACACGCATCTCGGACCCTACGAGGTCCACGCGACCGTCGCCCAAGGGGAGGTCCTCTGGGGGTTCACGCGCCGCGTCCTGCGGGACTTCTTCGGCTACCCGACGGACGAGATCCTGGCCGGCCCGGCCCCGCCGCGCCGCTCCGCGGGGCCGCCGCCGTTCTGAGCGGCGCCGGACGCCTTCTCGACCCCTCCGGCACCGTGGGAAACCTCCCCAGTGGCCGACCAACTGTTTAAATACCTCCTTAAATACTCCCGCGCCGAGGGATTTCCTTGGTCAAGATCCGCATCGAGAACGTCGTGGCCTCGACCTCACTGGGAGACGAGCTCGACCTGCAATCGATCGCCCTGGGACTTGACGGGGCGGAGTACGAGCCCGAGCAGTTCCCCGGGCTCATCTACCGGCTGAAGCAGCCGAAGACCGCGATCCTCCTCTTCCGCTCGGGCAAGGTCGTCTGCACCGGCGCGAAGAGCATGCACGAGGTCGAGGAGTCGATCCGGACGGTCGCCGCGCAGATCAAGAAGGGCGGCCAGAAGATCAACATGCACCCCAAGATCGAGGTGCAGAACATCGTGGCGAGCTCGGACCTCGAGAGCGAGATCAACCTCAACGCGATCGCGGTCACCCTCGGTCTCGACCGGGTCGAGTACGAGCCGGAGCAGTTCCCCGGCCTCGTCTGCCGGATCGACGAGCCGCGGGTCGTGGTCCTCCTCTTCGGGAGCGGCAAGCTCGTGTGCACCGGCGCCCGCAAGCCGTCGGACGTCGAGGTCGCGGTCAAGAAGATCACGAAGGAGCTCCAGGGCGCGGGCCTCCTCCGCTGAGCCCATCGGCCAGCGGAGGCGGGGCATGACGCTGCCCGCCGGGCTCCCGGTCGTCGACCACCACTGCCATCTCTCCCCGTCCGGCGAGGGCGTGGCCGCCGCCCGCCGCTTCCGTGCCGCCGGCGGGACCCACCTGTTCCTCGCGACCCAGACCTACGGGCCGAGCCCGCCAAGGTCTCTCGCGGAGTACGCGCACCAGTTCGAGACCACCGAGGCGCTCGCCCGGCAGGTCCGCACGGAGGTCGGCGTCGTGGTCTACCCGGTCATCGCGCCGTACCCGGTCGATCTCGTGCGCCAGACCGCGGAGCTCGGCCCCGACGCCGCGCTCGGCCTCCATCTCGGCGCGCTCGACCTCGCCGGCCGCTGGGTCCGCGAGCGACGCGCGGTGGCCCTCGGCGAGGTCGGCCGCGCGCACTTCCCCGTCTCCGAGGAGGTGCGAGGGGCGATCGAGGCGGCGTTCCGCCACGCGCTCGAGGTGGCCCGGGAGTCGGACTGCCCGGTCGTCGTGCATTCCGACGACCTCGGTCCCTCGGGGATCCAGGAGCTCGGAGCTCGCGGGCAGGAGGCCCGCCTTCCCCCGGGCCGGGTGATCAAGCATTATGCGCGCGCCCGGTTCGCCCCCTCCGACCGAGGATCGGTGACCCCCTCCTACCTCGCGCGTCGGGAGCTCGTTCGCGAAGTACGGCACGACCCGGCGCCGTGGTTCCTCGAGACGGATTTCCTCGATGACCCGGCCCGGCGGGGCGCCGTCCTCGACCTCGCGACGGTCCCCCGCCGGGCCGCCGCGATCGCGAGCGCCGCGCCGGCCGAGGTCGAGCTGCTCTACGGGCCGTTCGTCGACTCGGTCGAGCGGGTGTATGGGTTCCGCCCTTCGGTCGAACCGGGAGGGGGAGGATGAGCCCCCGCCCGAAACGGGTCGGCCGACTGATCGCCCTGGAGGGGATCGACGGGTCGGGGAAGTCAACCCTGCTACGGGCCCTCGCCCGAGCCCTTCGCCGACGCGGAGCGTCGGTCGGACTGCGCCGCGAGCCCTCGGACGCGACCCTCGGTAGCCTGGCCCAGCGCGTGAGCCCCTCGGATGCGTGGACGGGCGCGGTCTACTTCACGGTCGATCGGTACCTCGCCCGACCCTCGCTCGAGCGCGCGCTCCGCCGGTTCGAGGTGGTGCTCAGCGACCGTTCGTTCTACTCCACCCTGGCCTACCAGGGGAGCGCGCTCCCTCCGGCGGAGCGGCGGCGTCTCGAGGCGCTGGAGCGCGCCGCGACCCGCCCGCCGGATCGGGTGATCCTGCTCGACCTGCCCCCGCGCGAGGCGGTGCGCCGGCTCGGCAGGCGCGCGACCGCGCGGGGTCCGCTCGAGCGGCTCCGAGTGCTCGAGCGGGTGGCCGCGAGCTATCGGGCGCTCGCCCGGGACCCGCGGTGGATCGTGCTGGACGCGCGGCGACCGGTGCCCGAGCTCGTTCGCGACGCCGTCGCCCGGTTGAGCGAGCCCCCAGCGCGGGCTCGACGGGGTCGCGGGCGGCAGCGAAGATGATATGGGCAGGCCCCGTGCCGCGAGAGGCGCGGTGAGCTCCGTGACGCGGATCCTGCTCAAGGAAGAGACACTGGACCCGTCGTTCGTCCCGCCCCGGCTCGTCCGCCGGGAGAAGGAGCTTGAGCTGACGTTCCGCCGCTACCGCGAGGCCCTCGGAAAGGGGCTCCCCTACCATCTCCTCCTCACGGGCGGGGTGGGCAGCGGGAAGACCGCGCTCGCTCGCCGGCTCGGCCGCGATCTCGAACGCGGCGGCCGCCTGGGCGGGTTTCCCGTGAAGATCGCGTATGTCAACTGCTGGCGCCGAGCGAGCGACCGCACGGTGATGCTCGACCTCCTGCGCACGGTCGATGTGTCGCTGCCCGACCGGGGCTACAGCCTCTCCGAGATGCTGGACGTCTTCGAGCAGGGCGTGCGTCGCCATCCCCAGCACCTGGTCGTACTGCTGGACGAGGCCTCGAGCCTCGTCCGCCAGGAGACCAAGCTCGTCTACCTCCTGACCCGCTCCCACGAGGTCGAGCTCGGGTCGATCTCCCTCATCCTAATCGCGGTCGAGGACCTCCTGCCGTTCCTCGATCCGGCGAGCCGCTCGAGCTTTGGGGTCACGCACCGCCTCTCGCTCGCCCCGTACGGCCGAGACGCGCTCACCGACATCCTCGCCGCCCGGGCGGAGCTCGCCCTGCGGCCGGGGAGCGTCGAGCGCGACGTTCTCGACCAGATCGCCCGCATCGCGGCCCCGAACGGCGACGCTCGGTTCGCGCTCGAAGTCCTGTCCGGGGCCGCCCACGCGGCCGAGGACGCGGGCGCGGACGCGATCTCCGCCGAGCACGTGCGCCGGGCCAAGGGCTCGCTCCTGCCGACCGTGAGCGAGACGCAGCTCGAGACGCTCTCCACGAACCAGCTCGGCGTCCTGCTCGCGATCTCGCGCACGCTGAAGCGACGCGGCGGCTCCGTGCCGAGCCAGAAGCTGCGGGCGAGCCACGCGGCCCTGCTCGAGGAGCTCCGCGCCCCCGCCATGAGCCGGACGACGTTCTGGCGGACCCTGAAGGAGCTCGACCGGGACGGGCTCGTGACGCTCGAGACCGCCGGCTCGGGCGAGTCGAGCCAGGTGGCGATGGACGAGCTACCGGCGAGCTACCTCGCGACCCTCCTCGAGGAGCGGCTCGGCCGCGGCCGCGCGAGCAAAGGCTAAGCCCGCGTCCTTCGTTCGCGGCCCGTGGCCACCGTTCCCGTCCCTGTGGTCGAGCCGCGCCGGCTTCCGTCGTGGATCCGGGTGCGCCCGCCGGGGGGGGCCCACTACCCCGAGGTCCGGGAGCTGCTCGGCGAGCTCCGGCTCGGCACGGTCTGCCGGGAAGCGCGCTGTCCGAACCTCTCCGAGTGCTGGTCGGCCGGCGCCGCGACCCTCATGCTGCTCGGCACCGAATGCACCCGCCGCTGCGGCTTCTGCTCGGTCACGACCCACTGGCCTGGCGGCGAGGTCGACGCGAGCGAACCGACGCGCGTCGCCGAGGCCGTGCGGCGGTGGGGACTCCGCTACGTCGTGCTCACCCAGGTCTGCCGCGACGATCTCGCCGACGGAGGTGCCGCCCACCTCGCGGAGACCGTGCGGCGGATCCGGTCGGAGTCGCCGGGGACGCTTGTCGAGCTCCTGATCGGCGACCTCGGCGGACGGCGCGAGGCGCTCGCCGCGCTCTGGGAAAGCCCGCCGGATGTCCTCGCCCACAATCTCGAGACGACCCGGGCGCTGTCGCCCCGGCTCCGGGACCCCCGCGCCGGGTACGACCGGTCCCTCTCGGTCCTCGCCAACGCCCGGGCGGACGGGCCGAAGACCCTCGTCACCAAGAGCTCGGTAATGCTTGGTCTCGGCGAGACCGACGAGGACCTCCGGACCGCCTTCGCGGACCTTCGGTCGGCCGGAGTGGACCTGCTCACGCTCGGTCAGTATCTGCGTCCGGGACCGAAGCACCGGCCGGTCGAACGGTACGCGACCCCGGAGGAGTTCGAGCGGTGGAAGCGCGTCGCCCTCGACCTCGGCTTTGCCGGGGTGGAATCCGGCCCCCTCGTGCGGAGCTCCTATCATGCGCAGGAGCTTTATCACCGGGCGTACGCCGCTCGGAGCGAGTGACCATGGCGAAGAAGGTACGCCGCAAGCTCGAAGAGGAAGAAGCCGCGGCGTTCGAGTTCCCCGTCTTCGACGAGCTCGGGTTCGTGGCGAAGGAGTTCGAGATGATGGGCGCGGTGCTGGTCGCGGGCGTGATCACCGTAGCCCTCGGGATCATGGGCTGGGCGCTCTCGGTCGTCGGTCTCTCCGTCTGGGTCCCGCTCGGGCTCGGCTTCCTCGGACTGTTCGCGAGCCCGTACCTCATCCGCCGGGTCCGTGAGAAGTCGCACCTCTACACGAAGGGCGACTGGGCGGGCCTCATCGCGCTCGAGTTCTTCGGCTGGATGGCGCTCTGGTTCGTGCTCCTGAACGTCTCGCCCCACGCCCTCTAGGGTGGGGGAGCGCCCGGCTCGAGCCAGGGAAGCCGCTTTCCGAGCAGGGCCCGCAGCGCCTCGGCGATCGCCGGCGCGTCCGGGACGTCCCGGAGGGGGCGCACGTCGGAGCCCTCGGGGCGCGAGGGAGAGAGGTCCTTCCCCAGCGAGAGGCGGGGGAGCACGGAGCGAAGGACGTCCTCGACATGGCGTTCGGGGACCCGGGCTTCGACCGCGAGGCTCCCGTCCTCCTGCAC
>JAKACD010000020.1 GCA_021821785.1 Thermoplasmata archaeon | reverse complement strand
AGTCGCGCCGGAAGCGCAGCTGGTTCCGCCGCGCCCCGTCGACCGGGTCGGCGAAGGCCCGGCTGCCCCCGATCGGCGGGCCCAACTGAGCCGCGGGCGCACGCGCCCTTCCCCTCGGGTACGGGCCCTTCGCTCGGGCCCGACCCCCGCGCTCCGGCGCGGGTCGTTCCGGAGCCTTTAAGGGACGTAGGGAGTTCGGCGCCGATAGTGGCGCTCCTGGCCGTCCAGCAGCTCACGAAACGGTTCGCGGGTGTCACGGCCGTATCCGACGTCTCCTTCGAGATCGCCCCGGGCGAGATCCTGGGGCTGATCGGTCCGAACGGCGCCGGGAAGAGCACGCTGTTCGCGCTCCTCTCGGGCATGCTCGCGCCCACCCGCGGACGGATCCTGTTCGACGGCACGAATGTCACCCGCTGGGCCCCGCACCGGCGGTGCCGGCACGGACTCGTCCAGACGTTCCAGCTCGCCCAGGCGTTCCCCGACCTCACGGTCGAGCAGAACGTCCGGGTCGGCGCGCTGTTCGGACGGGGACTCGGGCGGAAGGACGATGCGACGGCGGTTTCCGTCGAGGAGGTCCTTCGGCTCACCCACCTCTACGATCGGCGCGACGCCCGGTCGAACGAGCTGACCCTCGCGGGCCGCAAGCGCCTCGAGGTCGCCCGGGCCCTCGCCGCCGCACCGAGGCTCCTCCTGCTCGATGAGGTGATGGCGGGCCTCAATCCCACGGAGCTCGCGGAGATCGTCGAGATCATCCGTCGCATCCACGCCCGAGGGATCACGCTCCTCGTCACCGAGCACGTGGTGGAGTCGCTCTTCCAGCTGATCCACCGGGTGGTCGTGCTCCACCACGGCCAACTCTTGTTCAACGGAGACGTGCGCGCCGCCAGCGAGGACCCCGCCGTCCTGGAAGCGTACCTCGGTCAGTCGACGCCCCCGGAGCCGACCGCCGCGTGAAGGAGCCGGCCTCTTGAGACCTGCCCCCACCGACCGCGGATCGCCGACGTCGCGGGGCTACACGCCCCCGTTCGGGCCGGCGGGACAGAGCTCGATCGTCGACGATCCGCCCTGGCATTTTGCCTCCGATGTGATCCAGGTCGTCTATCGGGCCGATCCCGAGGCGGTCCGGGCCGTGCTTCCGCCCCCGCTCGAGCCCGGCCCGGAACCGGACCGGGTCACCGTCCGGGTGACCGAGGTGATCTCGGTCGGGGACCACGACCCGGACCTGGCGTACCGTCAGCCCGAGGCGACCCAATACGGCGAAGCGATCGTCACGGTCCCCTGTCAGTACCGGGGCGAGGCCGGGGTCTACCTTCCGTTCATCTGGACCGACCACGACTGGTCGATGCTGCGGGGTTGGCTCAACGGCTGGCCGAAGAAGGTCGGCGCGATCCGCATGACCCGGCTCCACCCCCTCCATCCCAAGCTCCCGCCGCTCGGCCCCGGCGCCCGACTGGGCGGAGTGCTCTCCCGCCACGGGGAACGGATCCTGTTCGCGGGCGTCACCTTGGACGGGCCGGCCCGGCCCGAGGACCTGCCGCGGCTCGGGACCTACTTCGGCGTTCGTTATCTGCCGAGCGTCGATCCCGCGGCCCCGCCCTCGGTCCACGAGCTCGTACGGGTCCAAACGACCGGGCGCGTCGTGACCGACGTGTGGAAGGGGACGGGGGAACTGCGGTTCTACGACGCGGAGAACGAGGAGCTCGGCCCGCTCGCGCCCCGCCGGATCGAGTCGGCGTTCTTCTTCCGCTCGGGCTGGACGAATCCGGGGGGCGCGGTCGTCGCGCGCCTCGGGAGCGACCGCGCGTGAGTCCGGTCGACCTCGTCGTCCGCTCGGCGCGCGTGCGCTGGGCCGGGGAGTGGGTCGAGACCGGCGTCGTGGTGGACGGGGGCCGGATCGTCCGGCTGGCGAAGGACCCTCAGCTGCCCACGGCGGACCGCACGATCGATGCGACCGGGCTCCTGTTGCTGCCGGGGGCGGTCGATACCCACACCCACTTCACCTACGGTCGGCCGGACCGCACGGACATCGGCACCGGGAGCCGGGTCTGTGCTTCCGGTGGGGTCACGACGTTCGTAGAGCAGGCCGCGTCGACCCCCCCGCATTGCCCTCCCACCCTGACCGTGGCCTCGCTCGGCGCCAAGGTCGCGCTCGGCCGGGCGGAATCCCTGGTGGACTTCGGGGTGCACGGCGGAGGGTGTTCGGGCAACCTCGCGGAGATCCCGTCGCTCGTCCGCGCCGGGGTCGCGGGCGTGAAGGTCTACATGGGCTGGAACCCGGTCGGCGAGTACACGGCCTGCGATGACGCCACGATCCTTACCGTGGCCGAGCGCCTTGCGGGGACCGGGGCCCCGCTCGAGGTCCACGCCGAGAATCCGTCGATCGTCGCCGAGGCGACCCGGCGCCTGAAGGAGGCGGGGCGGACCCGGCCCGAGGTCTATACCGACTCGCGTCCGACGCTCGCGGAGGACGACGCGGTCGCACGGGTGGCGCGGATCGGTCGCGCGGCCGGCGCCGCCGTCCACATCGTCCACCTGAGCAGCGGGTTCACCCTGCCGACCGTGCGCGCGGCCCGGGCGGCCGGCACCGATCTCTCCGTCGAGACCTGCCCTCACTACCTGTATTTCGACACGTCGGCCTACGCCGACCGCGGGCCGTACGCGAAGGTCAACCCCCCGCTCCGCAGCCGCGCCGAGGTGGAGGCGATGCGGGCCGGAGTCCGCGACGGGACGGTCGACTTCCTCGCGTCCGACCACGCGGCGCCGAGTTCGGAGAAGGCCCCCGGTGCGGAGGATATCTTCTCCATCCCGCCCGGATTCCCGGGCAGTGAGACGATGTACCCCGTCCTCCTTCAGGAGGCGTTCCGGGGCGAGATCGGCTGGGACCGCCTGCTGTACCTCCTCGCGGAGGGTCCGGCCCGGCGCTACGGCTACTATCCCCGGAAAGGGGCGATCCTCCCCGGGTCCGACGCCGACTTCGTCCTCGTCGACCCGACCGCGACGACCACGATCCGGAACGACCGCCTCCACCACCACAGCGAGTTCACGATGTTCGAGGGCTGGACCCTCACGGGCGTCCCCGTCCGGACCGTGAGCCGCGGCGTCACCGTGGCCGAAGGCACGTTCCCCGGGACGGTGTTCGACCTCGGGGGACGCGGGGAGTACGTCCCCGCCCGCGCGGGCGGGGAGCGCGGTCCCGGAGGGTTCCCGCTCACCCCGCGGTGAGCGGCCGCGAGAGATACTCGCCCCGACCCGCCACGAGGACGCCGGACGCGTCCGCCACCAGCTCGCCCCGGAGGAAGGTTCGGCTCGGCGCGTAGTGGATCTCGCGCCCTTCGTACGGGGAGTAGTCGGCGGCGGAATGGACCGACGCCGCCGTGATCGTCCGCGGCGTCGAGAGCTTCTCCAGAACGACCAGGTCGGCGTCCGCGCCCGGCACGAGCGCGCCCTTCCGCGGGAAGAGGCCGTGCGCCTTCGCGTTGTTCTCCGCGAGGATCCCCCAGAGCGACTCCGGAGCGAGGACGCGTCGGCGTACCACCCCTTCCTCGAAGAGGAGCGGGAGGAGGAGCCCCGTGCCGGCGAACGCCGGCTTCGCGCTCCAGAGCTCGGCCTTCTCGGCGCGGGAGTTCGAGGCATGGTCGCTTCCGACGCAGCGAAGGCCGCCGTGCGCGAGGGCGGTCCAGAGCGTCTCGACGTCCTCGCTCCGCCGGACCGCGGGGTTCACCTTCGCGAGCACTCCGGCGGGGGCGGCCGTGGTGAGCGTGAGGTAGTGAAGGCTCGTTTCGATCGTGAGGTCGGCGCCGCGACCGACGTACTCGGCGGCCCGCGCATAGCCGAGGGCGGAGCTGACGTGGGGCAGATAGACGGGAGCTCCCGTCGCGAGCGCGGTCTCTCCCAGCCGGGCGACGGCGACCGCCTCCGCGACCTCGGGCCGGGAGCGACGGAACGCTTCGAGATCGTTCCCGCCGGCGCGCTTGACCCGGTCGGTCGCCTCGCGGACGATGAACGGATCCTCGCTGTGCACGCTCAACCGGACCGCCGGGACCTCGGACCTCAACCGGGCGACCGCCTCGGCGAGCGAATAGAAGTACCCCGAATCGAGGTCCTTGCCGATGTCGGCCCGGCCCTCGTAGTGGGCGAAGTACTTCAGCGTCGTCACGCCGTGCTGCTGGACGAGCTCCGGGACCTCGGCGAGGTGGGCTCGCGTCAGCATCCCGAGATTGACCGCAAAGTCGGCGTGCATCCGGCCTTCGAGCTGGGCCCGGAACTCCGGGAAGGCGCGACCGTACGGGACGAGTCCGTCCGTGTACGGCTCGCCGACCCGCCAGTAGGTCACCATCGTCGTGACGCCGCCCCGGACGGCCGACTCGGACTCGGTCCGGGCGTCGTCCGCGGCGGGTCGGTAGATCCCGATGTGGGTGTGGGGGTCGACGATCCCGGGTCCGAGGAGGGCTCCGTGGAGGTCGATCTCCCGATCGCCGCGGGCGAGGTCCCTCCCGACCGCGTCGATCCGGCCGTCGGAGATCCCTACTTCGCCGTCGACGACCCCCCGGTGGGGGAAGACGAGGCGGGCGTTCCGGAGGACAAGTGAGCTCATGGCAACGACCGGACCCAGTCCGTGACCCGCTCTGTCGGGAAGACGTTCGCGTACTTCATCCAGAGATCGAGGAGGTTCGCGGCGTGCGACAGCTGGATCCGGTCGAAGACCGCGTCCTCGACCACGACCACGTGGTAGCCGAGCCCCGCCGCGTCGACCGCGGTCCCCCGGACGCAGCCCGAGGTCGTGCCACCGCAGACGACGACGGTATCGACGTGCTGGAGCGTGAGGATCGTCGCGAGCGGAGTGCCCAGGAACGCGCTCGCGAACGCCTTGTCGAGGACGAGCTCGCCCGGTTCCGGGCGGAGCGCCTCGACGATCTCGGTCCCCTTGTGGCCGGCGACGAGCGTCTCCTGCTTCCGGTCCGCGTGGACGCGGCCGCTGATCGAGAAGGGGAGGAGCGCCTCCTTCGGCGCGACGGTCGTGAACAGGACCGGCCGATGCCGGCCGCGGAAGGCCCGGACGAGCGCCTGCAGGTTCGGGAGCGCCTCGTACGCGGCGTGCCCGACGCTGGTCGGATAGCGACGGATCGACTCCAGGATCGGCAGGTCCTCGCCGACATAGTTGTACTGCGGGTCGATGACCAGCAGCACCGGCGCCGTCCCGAGCGGTCGCTCCTTGCCGTAGCCGGCGGCCGCGATCACCTGGCGGTCCAACTCTCCCAGTACGCTCTCCCACGGATGCATGCGAACCCCTTCGTGTGTGGACGGCGCGGAACCCCGTCAGTCGATATAGCCTTCGTTGCGGAGCCGGGGCACGAGGCCCCCGTCCGCAAGGATCCGCGACAGGAACGGCGGGAGCGGGCGGACCCGGAGCTCCCGGCCCTCGGAACGGATCGTGCCGGTGTCGAGGTCGACCTCGACGGTCGCCCCTTCCCGGACGAACGCCCGAACGCCCGGCGCTTCGAGCACCGGTAGTCCGGTGTTGACCGCGGTGCGGAAGAAGAGCCCGTTGATCGAATCCGCGACGACCCCCGCGACCCCGAGTCCCTTCAGGTTGTCGGCCGCGGGGCGAGAGGAGCCGGTGCCGAAGTTCGCGCCCGCGATGACGAGGTCGCCCGGCCGGACCTCGGCCGACCAGCCGGGACGGTTCGCGCTCATCGTCAGCCGGGGACGCTCCGCCGCCGGGAGCCGGAAGCAGGCCGCGGGATACAGGAGGTCGGTGTTGATGTCGTCCTCGAAGACCCAGGCGCGCCCGACGAGCTTCACGGTCGGTCCCCCCCGAGGATCTCGCGCGGGTCGGTGAGGTGGCCCGTGACGGCGCTCGCCGCCACCGTCGCGCTCGAGGCCAGGTAGATCTTCGCGTTCGGGGAGCCCATGCGGCCCTGGAAGTTCCGCGTCGTGCTGGTGACACAGACCTCCCCGTCGCCGAGGACGCCCATGTGCCCGCCGAAGCACGCGCCGCAGGTGGGATTCGTCACGAGCGCCCCGGCGGTAAGTATGCGCTCGACCAGGCCCCGACGCGCGGCTTCCGCCATCACCTCGGAGGTGGTCGGCGTCACCGTGAAGACGACGTCGGGATGGACGCGCCGGCCGTGCAACACCGCGGCCACGGCCTCGAGGTCTTCGATCGTGCCGTTCGCGCAGGAGCCGACGACGGCCCGGGTGATCGGCACCGACGTCATCTCCGCGACCGGGCGGACGTTCCGCGCCACCCGGTGCGGGAGGGCCACGAGCGGCTCGACCCGGTCCAGGTCGACCGACCACTCCGCGGCGAACGAGGCCTCCGGGTCGGCCCGGACCGGCGCGAGGGGTTCCCCCGCCGGTAGGCGCGCGCGGACGTAGTCGAGGGCCCGGTCGTCCGGCGGGAACAGGGCGAACTCGGCGCTGATCTCGGCGCACATCGTCGCGATCGCCTGGCGGGTCGGTATCGGGAGCGCGGCGACGCCGTCCCCCGCAAACTCGAGATTCTGGCCCGGGATCGCCCCGTGATCTCGCGCGAGGGTGAGGAAGACGTCCTTCCCCGAGACCCCCGGAGGGAGACGACCGGCCAGGGACGCCCGGACGGTCTCTCCGACCCGATACCACGTCCGGCCCGTGCACAGGATGTTCATCACCTCGAGCATCCCCACCCCCCGTCCCGCGCAGCCCAGGGCGCCCGCGGCGCAGGTGTGGGAGTCGGTGTTGGCGAGGATCTCGCCCGGGCGGACCCAGCCGCGCTCCGCCATCAACGGGTGGGAGATCCCGCCGCGCCCGATGTCCCATACGTTCGTGATCCCCCACGCAGCCGCGAGCTCTCGCAGCTTCCGGAGGCCCGACGCGAGCTCGACCGTGGGCGGCGGGATGAGGTGGTCGAAGACCCAGGCGACCCGCTCGGGCCGGTGGACCCGGTGGGGGAGGTGGGCCAAGAATTCCGGATGGGTCGCGGCCATGTCTAGGAGAACCAGGCGGTCGACCTCGACCTCGACGAAATCCTCGGGTTCGACCGGCGCTCCCGGCGACTCGGTGGAGTGCCGCGAGAGGATCCGTTCGATCTGGGTTTGCGGCCGGCTCACCGATCCTCCGTCCGCGCGGGCGTGCCGGCATATTTCCGGCCCCGCTCCCGGGCCTCGGGGAGCCCCACGACTCGATTCAGCTCGTCGAACAGCAGCATCCGGTCCGTGAGCGGGGCGGTCGTCCCCTCCCGCGCGATCGTGGAGTACAGCTCGCGGAGCGCGAACGAGGCCACCCGCGCCCCGGCGCCGGGGAAGATCACCATCCGATAGCCGATCCCCTCGAGCTCGCGCGCGGAGAGCAGGGGCGTCTTGCCCCCCTCGACCATGTTCGCCAGCATCGGCCGGCGCAGCGCGGCGCAGGCCCGCCGCATCGTCGCGACGTCGGGGGGAGCCTCCAGGAACAGCACGTCCGCGCCGGCCTCCCCGTACGCTCGGAGGCGCTCGAGCGCCGGCTCGAGGCCCTCGACGGCGAGGGCATCCGTGCGGGCGATGATGAGCGTCTCCGGGGTCCGACGCGCGTCGACCGCCGCCCGGACCTTCCCGACCATCTCGGCGGCCGGGACGACGGTCTTTTCGCTCAGGTGGCCGCACCGCTTCGGGAAGGTCTGATCCTCGAGCTGGATCGCCGCCGCGCCGGCCCGTTCGAACTCCCGCACCGTCCGTTGGACGTTGAGGGCATTGCCGTGGCCGGTATCCCCGTCCGCGATCACCGGGATCGAGACCGCGGCGGCGAGGCGCGCCACCTGGTCCCGCATCTCCGCGAACGAGAGCAGACCGATGTCGGGCGACCCGAGGAGGCTGTAGGCGGCGCCCGCGCCCGTCGCGTAGACGGCGGGGAACCCGGCGGCTTCCACGAGCCGGGCGGAGAGGGCGTCGTACGCCCCCGGGGCGACGACGATCGGACCGGACGCGAGCCGCGCCCCGAGCGTCCGAGAGGGTTCCCGGCTCGCCACGACTACTTCCTCCTTCCGGGACTCCACGGCGCCGCCGGGATAAGACCCGTGCCCATGCCCGTACCGCCCCCGCTCCTACGCCCGAGGACGGTACACTTCCCGTGCGTTCTCGCGCAGGAACCGCTCGAGGACGTCGTCGGGGAGGTGGTGATCCTTGAGCTCCGACATCGCCCGTTCGAATCCCACGATCGGGTAGTCCGTCCCGAAGAGGACCTTCTTCTTTCCGCGCGTACGGAGGTACTCGACGAAGCGCGGCTCCCAGTACTTCGGGGCGTGGGCGTCGGGGGCGATGTAGACGTTCGGGAACCGGTAGGCGACCGAGATCATCTCCTCGGTCCAGGGGTAGCCCATGTGGATCCCGATGAGCCGGAGCTCCCGGAAGTAAATGGCGATCTCCTCCAGGGTGATCGGGCGGGCGACCGACGGGAGGTAGGTGTTCGGCGTGGCGTGCCCGACCTGCATCTGGACGGGGATGTCGAGCTCGACGCACTTCGCGTAGAACGGGTAGTAGATCGCGTCGTTGGGAGCCCGACGGAACCAGTGCGGGTAGACATGGGCCCCGATGAACCCGTGCTTCTCGACCGCCTCGGCGAGGCGCGCGACGCCCTTCATCCCGTGGAACGGATTGAAGCCCGCGATCGCCCGGAACTTGTCGGGATACTCGCGGACCACCGCGGCGACATCCTCGTACGGGACCTCCCAGCCCTCGCCCTTGGCCGCGATCAGGAATGCCTGCTCGATGCCGGCGCGGTCCATCTCCTCGACCATTTTCTCGGGGGCGATCACGAGCCGGTCCATGTCCTGGCGGAGGGTCTTCCACGCCTCCTCCATGTACGGTCGGATGGCGCGGACGTAGGTCTCGTTCCGGAGGTTCGCCACGACGTCGATCGCCCGGATCATGGCCGGGGCTCCGGAACGGCGCGCGCCGTCGAGGGCGGAACGAGGCCGATCTCGGCGAGGACTTCGGCCGTATGCTCCCCGAGATCCGGGGCCGGTCGATGCACGAGCGGATCCCCTTCCGGCAGCAACGACCGCAGCGGCGAACCCCCGACCATGACCTCGCCGGCATGCGGGGCCGGCATCGTCACGATCGACCGGTTGAACGCGACTTGCGGGTCGTGCGGCAGGTCCTCGATCCGGGCCACCACCGCGCAGGGGACACCGGCCCGATTGAGCTCGGCGGCCGCCTCGGGCGCCGTCCAGCGGGTGAGCGCGGGGAGGACGTACCGAAGCACCTCTTCGCGATGGGCGACCCGGGCCGCATTCGTGGCGAACTTCGGGTCGTTCTCGATCGCCTCTAGGCCGAGCGCCCCGCAGAACCGGTGCCACAGGATGTCGGTCGAGACCCCCAGCGCGACGAACCCCTCCTTCGCGGGAAAGACCTGGTACGGCACGATCAGGGGGTGGGCGGTGCCGCTCGGCGGGGGTACCTTTCCCTCCAGGCTCAGGATCGGCAGCCAGTGCGTGAGCATCGAGATCGAGGTGTCGAGGAGGTTCACTTCCACCGGCACGCTCGGGCGGCCTGCGTCGCGCTCCCGCAGCTGCGTCAGAACGCCGATCACGGCGTACAACCCCGCCGCCAGGTCGAAGAGGGCGATCCCGACCCGGATCGGCTCGCCGGTGACCGTGCCGGTGACGCTCATCAGCCCCGAGCGGGCTTGCGCGACCAGGTCGAACGACGGGTCGTTGCGGCTCGGTCCCTCGGGACCGTAGCCCGTGACCGACGCGATCACGAGCTTCGGGTTCAGGCGGCGCAGCATCGGGAGGTCGAAGCCGAGGTCGGACAGGGTGCCGGGCCGGAAGTTTTCGACCAGGATGTCGGCGTCCTTGAGGAGGCGGCGGAGCGCCTCCTTCCCGAACTCCGACTTGAGGTCGAGCTCGACCGACCGCTTGTTGCGGTTCACGGAGAGGTAGTACGCGGAGTTGTGCGGCGAGGCGAACGGCGGCCCCCATCCTCGCGCGAGGTCTCCGACCTTCGGGATCTCGATCTTCACCACGTCGGCCCCGAGGTCCGCCAGGACCATGGCACAGTACGGCCCTGCGATCCCCTGGGACAGCTCCACGACTTTCAGCCCGGCGAGCGGGCGAACGGACGAACTCATGCGCACCGCGCTCGCCAAAGGTCCCTCCCTTAAATCACTCCGCCCGATACGGGGCCGATGCTGCCCTCGCTCGAGCGACCCGCGCTCGTGATCGTCGACATGCAGGTGGGGTTCGTGGCCCCGACCGGCGCGTATGCCCGGGTCGGCCGTCCGCTCCGGGGCGCCGAGGGCCTGGCCGCGAGGATCGACCGGCTGCGGGACGGATTCCGCCGGGTCGGGCTGCCGCGGTTCTATACGGCCTACCGGTACCGCGCGGACGGGAGCGACTATCCGACCCACCGGCATCGGGTCCTTCCCCGGGCCTACGCGGCACGGGCCGAGCCGGTCTTCGTCCCGGGTTCCCCCGAGACGGAGATCCTCCCGGAGCTCGCACCGGCCCCCGATGAACCCGTCGTCTACAAGAACCGGTACTCCGGGTTCCACGGCACGGACCTCGCCGCACGGCTCGCCGCGGCCCGGGTGCGGACCGTCGTGCTGGTCGGCGTCCTCTCCCACGTGTGCGTCGACACGACGGCGCGGGACGCTTTCGCGCACGACCTCGATGTGGTCGTCGTCCGGGACGCGGTCGCCGGGATCGACGACCGCCTTCACACGGCCGCGCTGGCGAACCTTGAGGACACGGTCGGGGCCGTCGCCTCGGCCGCGGAGGTCCTCGCCGCGGTCGGCGCGCCGGTCGGTTCGACGAACGCTTAATCTTCCGGGACGGTTGGCGGCGCGATCGGCATGGTGGCGCTCTCCTCCCCCCCTCCCGGTTCCGAGGCCGGCTCCCCGGTCCGGAGCGAGGGCCTGCGGCTCGAGGGGATCGAGGCCGGCTACGACCAGATGGTCGTGCTCCACGACGTCCGCCTCGAGGTCCCGGCGGGAAAGTTCACGGCGTTGGTGGGTCCGAACGGGGCGGGGAAGACGACGCTCCTGCGGGCGATCGCCGGGCTCATCCCCACGCTCCGCGGCACGGCGTACCTGGGCGAGCGGGCGTTGACCGGGCGATCGCCCGAATCGATCGTGGCGGAGGGGGTCAGCCTGGTACCCGAGGGACGTCACATCTTCCCCAACATGACCGTGCACGACAACCTCGTCCTCGGCGCGTACCTGCCCGGGCCGCGCGTCCGGTTCCGCGAGACCTACGAGGAAGTGATCGCGATGTTCCCTCTGTTGAAGGAGCGCGCGCGCCAGGCGGCGAAGACGCTCTCGGGCGGCGAGGCGCAGATGCTCGCCATCGGGCGAGCGCTGATGGCCCGACCCCGGGTCCTCATGGTCGATGAACCGTCTCTCGGACTCGCGCCGCAAGTCGTCACGCGGGTCTTCCAGGCGCTGCGCGCGCTCGCCGATCAGGGCGTGACCGTCTTCGCCGTGGAGCAGAACGTCCGCCAGGTCCTTCAGATCGCCGACCGGGCGTACGTCCTCTCCCAGGGTCGGATCGTGGACCAGGGCGGGGCCCGCGAGCTCCTGGACCACCCCGAGATCCGCAAGGCGTTCCTCGGGATGTAGGTCGGTTCCCCCAGGCGCTGCCCGCTCGGGTGGAGCCGGCCCGCGGGCCGTCCACCGTGCGGGCGCGGGGTGAATAGGGGCCCGCCCCCGGCCTAGAACTGGAGCACCTTCGGCATGCCCCGGAAGCCGAAGATCCCGCGGGGGATCAGCAGCACGGCGACGAAGATCACGACGCCCGTGATGAGGTAGTTGTAGACGTTGAAGCTCGTCAGGGCGACCTCGAAGACCCACGCGAAGGCGACCGCGGCGACGATCGGGCCGAGGACCTTCCCGCGGCCGCCGACGACGACCATGAGGATGATCTGGAGGTTGTAGAGCAGGTTGAACGCGGAGTTCGGGTCGATGTAGTGCGAGGCGAAGGCGTAGAGCCCCCCCACCGGCCCCATGATCGCGGCGCTCAGGCCGAACGCGAGCGCCTTGTAGCCCCGCGCGTAGATTCCCGAGGCGGTGGCGAGATCCTCGTTCTCCCGGACCGCCTCGAAGGCGAGGCCGACCCGGGTGCGCGAGATCCCGTAGACGAGCGCGGTCGCGATCCCTCCGAGGACCAGCGCGCCGTAATAGAGATCGCTCGCCGGGATGAGGATGTAGAAGATGGGGAATCCGAGCGCGCCGAGGGTGACGGACTGCCAGTTGAGGATCACGAGCTGCATCAGCGCGGCGGCCGCGAGGGTCGCGATCGCGAAGTACGGCCCCCGGAGCGCGGCGCCGACGAAGCCGATCAGGAGGCCCAAAAGGAACGTCACGAGCGCGGCGACGAGCATCGCCGAGACGATCGGCCAGTTGTACGTGACCGCGAGGATGACGGTCGTGTAGGCTCCGACCCCGAGGAGCCCCCAGTGACCGAAGCTAAGCTGGCCGGTATACCCTCCCGAGATGTTCCAGCTCTGGGTCATCGCGAGATACCAGGGGATGTAGAACAGGACCGTCGCGATCGTGTACGGGTTCGGGAAAAGGATCGGCAGGAGCGCGAGGAGGCCGAACGCGACGAGGAGCAGCGTGCGCCGGTGGTTCCACGTGGCGAGACGACGGCCGAGGCGCGCCCACGCCGAGGGCGGCCCGGGCGGGGCCGGCGGGGCCGGGAGAGGGTCGCTCATCGCGACCTCCCCAGCATCGCCCGGACGGCGAGGGCGACCAAGATCGCGACGTAGGCCGCGCCGGCCGACCAGATGCCGTACTGGCCGTTGTAGATCCACGCGGTGAGCGACTCCGCCACGCCGAGGGTGAGGCCGCCCGCGATCGTGCCGACGAGGCTGCCCATCCCTCCCATCATGATCACGCCGAACGCCTTCAGGAGGTAGTCGAAGCCGAACTCCGGGTAGAAGAGGAACTCCATCGCGACCACGACGCCCGCGATGCCGGCGAGAAGGCTCGAAAGGCCGAAGCTGATGGCGTAGAGCCGGGTCGCCGGGATCCCGAGGAGCCGGGCGGCGAGGAGGTCCTGGCTCGCGGCCCGCATCGCGCGGCCGGTCCACGTGTAGCGAAGGAACAGCCCCAACCCGAGGGTGGCGGCGCCCGCGAGCACCGCCCCGATCACGACCCCCTGGGAGACGACGGCGTCCCCCCAGGGCGTGGTGATCAGGAGGGAGGTGTTGAAGTAGGACGTCGGAACCTGGCGCTGATTGTCGGTCCAGAGCTTGACGAAGATGTTGTCCATGATCAATAGGCCGGCGAAGGTCAGCAAGAGCGTCGTATCTTCGAAGTAGGGACGCTTCAGCACCGGCTGGACCATGATGAAATGGAACAGCACCCCGATGGCGAACAGTACCGGCATCACGATCAGGAGCGAGAGGAGCGGATTGAGACCGTACCACTCCCAGAGGAAGTAGGTCAGGTACGAGCCGAGGAGCATGAGGTAGCCGTGGGTGAAGTTGATCACCCGCATGACCCCGATCAACAGGTTCATGCCGAGCGCGAAAACGACGTAGAGGCTGCCGACCCCGAGCCCTCCGATAAGGGCGACGAGGAATGGGTTGAACCCCACGGGACCTTAGACCTCCCGATCTCGAGTTCCGTGGGGGTTCGACGTGGTGACGCCTCCCTCGACTATGGCCACGTGGACGACAGCGGATAGATGGGGGTCGCTGTCGCGAACTGCGCGGGAGCGATGATCACCGGCTCACCGTTCTGGACCTGGATCACGAACGGTCCGCGAGCGATGTCGAGGCCGAACTGGTTCGCGACGAACCGTCCGTCGACCGTCGACATGTTGAGCGCGCGGAGATCCGCTGCGACCACGGGTCCGGTGGTGGCCCCGGCCTTCTGGATCGCGGCCAGCTGGACCTCACAGGCCATGATCGCCTGGTAGGGGAGCTGGTTGATCGCGATCGAGTTGCCGAAGGTGGCGTTCATCTGCTGGAACCAGTAGGTGGCGTTCGCATACTGGCCCGACGCCTCCGCCTTCGTCATGTTCGCCGCCCAGTTGTCTTGTCCGATGAGGCCGTTGGCCAAGGCGCCGAGCTGGCTGATGAAGAACGGCGCGTCCCACATGTCCTCCGAAAAGATGATCGGAGGCCGGATGTTGAGCGCCTTCATCGCCTGGACCCACGTGATGACGTTCGTCGGGTACTCATCCGAGACCATCAGCATGTTCAGCCCCGAGACGTTCGCGTTCAGCAGGTAGCTCTGGGCCGACGCGGAGGTCAGCGTGTTGGGGTTGTACGTCGCGTTGTAGTCGACGTGGTAGCTCGGTCCCATCAGCTGGACGGTCGTGCCGAGGAGGGCGATCATCGCCTCCTCGTTCGCGTAGAGCGTCGAGATGTTCGTCGGGACGGGGTTGAGCCCGTTGAAGAAATTCGCGAACGACTGCATCTGCTGGGCCGTCGTGGGGTAGATCGAGTTCAGGTACGGGTTGCCCGTGTGGAACTCGGGGTCATCCGCCGCGTTGGCGACGATGGGGACCTGCAGGCTCTGGATGGTCGAGGCGATCGCATCCGTGTCCGGGGTCAGGAAGCCCGTGATGAGCATGTCGACGTGGTCCCCCTGGACCGCCTGCGTGACGAGCTGGACGGCCTGAGTGGGGTTGCTCTGGTCGTCGTAGACCTTGACGACCACGTGCATCTTCTGCCCGTTGAACAGGACGCCGCCCTGGGCGTTCATGGCATTCGCCCAGACGGTCACTCCATCGGCCCACGGCGTTCCCGCCGGGCCCAGCGCCCCCGTGAGCGGCCCGACAACCCCGACCACGAAGTTGTTCGAGCTGCTGGTCGACTGGGTGCTGTAGTAGTAGTACACTCCCCCTCCGATCGCGGCCAGGACGATCACCACGGCGACCGCTATCGCGATCGTCCGCCGTCCCCCGGTCTTGGGGGGCGGTGTCGCGCTGGACGTAGTCGGCGGCGGCGGATTCGACGTATTCCCTTCGCTGGTTCCCATTCGTTCCTCTCCTTGTGCGCTCGATGTCCCCCGGTCCCGGTAGACTGGTGTCTCACGAGTCGGACGATGCGAGCGAAGCCTTGACACGCGAGAAAGACCGACCTATATGAATGCTCAGTAGCGATTATGTACCTCGTGCTCCCGGCCGTCGATCGGCTCGATGCGACGTGTAACAACGCGCGGTGGTCCCACGGTAGGTCGAACGAACGCGTTATGGCCTGCGTTCGGGTCCGCTCGTGTCGTGGCCCGGGGAACCCAGCGCTCGCGAGAGGCCGGGCGACTTCAGCTCCAACAGCTCCTGCGGCCGCTGATCGCGCCCGGTGATCTTTCCGGCTCCGAGACCACCCGGACCAAGGCCCGGCTCTGCCTCCTGGACGCGATCGGGAACATGGTCGCGGCCTCGGGCCTGCCCGAGGCGGCCGCCGTTCGCAAGGCGGAAGGTCCGCTCCCGGAGGGCGCGGCAACGGTGGTGGGCTGGCCGCAGCCGACGTCGACGCGAAGGGCGGCCTTCCACAACGGGGTCCACTCCGATCTCCTGGAAGCGCAGGACGGCCACCGCTTCGCGGGCCTCCATCCCGGCGAGGCGACCATCCCTTCCGCCCTCGCGATCGCGGAGGTGACAGGGGCGAGTCTGGGCGAGGTGATCGATGCGATCGTGGCAGGGTACGAGACGACGGTCCGCTTCGGCGAGACGCTCTTCCCGGAGCAGACCCAGAACGGATTCTACCCGGACGGTACGTGTGGACCTCCCGGTGGGGCGGTCGCGGCGTCTCGCCTGCTTGGAAGCGATCTCGCCACCACCGAAGCGGCGGTCTCGGCCGCCCTGTTCAATGCCCCGCTCTCGCTGGTGCAGAACCTACGGGATCCCGTAAAGCCGCTCTCCGCCGGGACCGCGGCTGAGCTGGCGCTCCGGGCGGCGTTCTGGGCCCGGGAAGGGCTGGGGGCCGGTCCGGGGAGTCTCGCGGAACCGCACGGGTTCCTGCAACAACTCTCCCCGCATCCCCACCTGGACCGGCTCCGTCGCCCCGCGGACGGCTCCTGGGCGATCGATGAGGTCTACCTCAAGCCCTACCCTGGGGGCCGACACGCGCATGCCCCACTCGACGCCGTGCGCGAGATCCTCGGCGAAGGGCCGACCAACCCGCGCACGATTCAGGAGGTGGAGGTCGCCACGTACCGGGCGGCGATCTCGCTCACCGGTTCGGCTCCGACGCGCACGAGCCCGCTCGCGGAGCTGACCCAGAGCACGCGGTATGCCATCGCGGCCGGGATCTGCGATGGGACCACGGGACCCGAGCGGTTCGAGCTCCGCCGCCGCCACGACCCTGCCCTGCTCGCCCTGTCCCGCCGGATCCGACTCGTGGAAGATCCCACCGCGACTCGGCGGTATCCGAAGGAGACGCGCGCGACGGTAACCATCGCGTTCGGGGACGGACGGACCGAACGTGCGGCCGTTCGCCACCGGTGGGGCGACCCCGAGCGCCCGATGTCGGTCGAGCAGGTCCGCGCGAAGTTCCTCCGCTCCTTGGCCGGTCGGCACGGGGCCGAAGCCGCGTGGGAGAGTTGGTGGTCCGCCCCGAAGGACGCGGATATCCGGGACCTGCTCGCGCAACTCACCCGGACCCTCGCGCGGACGGCTCGGTAGGTCTCCGTCGCTGCGGGGCCCCGACCGTTCGTTCAGGCCGCGGGGAGCGGCCGGCGAAGGTATCGACCGCTACCGGGTTTCGCCCGGAGCTCATTCGCCTCGACCACGAGCTGGCCCCGGCGGTACACCTGGGCCGGCCAGCCGTGGAACGTGCGGCCCGTGAACCAGGAGAAGTCGGAGGAGAGGTGTCCGAGCTCGGGGGAGTAGACGACCTCGCGGTCCGGGTCCCACACGACCAGGTCGGCGTCCGCGCCCGGCACGATCGCCCCCTTGTGGGGATAGAGCCCGAACCACCGCGCCGCGTTCTCGCTGTAGACGCGCGCGACCGTGGGCAGATCGATCCGGCCGAGGCGCACGCCCTCGCTCATCAGCACGGGGAGGATCATGCCCGAGCCCGGGTAGCCGCCGACCTTGGTCGTCCAGACGTTGTCGGTGGCCATCGACTTCGAGCGGTTCGGGATATGGTCGGAGCCCAGGCACCGGATGTCCCCGTTCGCGAGCGCCTGCCAGAGCGCGTCGTTGTCCGAACGGCTCCGGAGCGGGGGGTTCACGCGGGCGATCACCTCGAACCGGTCGTCCTGGGTGAAGCAGAGGTACTGGGGGCAGGTCTCCCCGATGACCGGGACGCCCCGCCGCTGCGCCGCCCCGATCATGCGGGCGCCCTCGGCGGTCGAGACATGGACGATGTACGTCGGGGTCCCGAGGCGCTCCGCGAAATGGAGCGTACGCAGGATCCCGTCCTCCTCGCAGAACCGGGGCCGGGCCTCGCAGTAGGCGGCCTGATCGGTCCGCCCCTTACGGATCATCTCCTCGCGCAGGTACGGGTGCATCTCCCAGTTCTCCGCGTGGACGAGCGCCGACGCGGGTGCCCCCATCTCCCGAATATGCTGGAGCGCGAGGTAGAACAGGCCGTCGTCGATCCCCCAGACCTCGGGGTAGATCTCCTCCGCCTTGGTCGCGGTGTAGAACTTGAAGGTCGCCACGCCGTGCTCGGCCAGCAACTTCGGGAGCTCGGCCTCCTGTTCCGGGCGGCCGATGATGGGGTGAAAGCCAACGTCGAGCAAGCTCTGGGCTTCGAGCGTGCGGACGAGCTCGGGAAGGTGGTGGCTGTAGGCATCCCTCCGCCCCACGAACGAGAACCCGGAGGTGATCCCGCCCACGGCCATCGACTCGGTCTCGGAGAGGATGTTCTGGGCGAACGGCCGTTGACCGTACGCGATGTGAGTGTGCGGGTCGATGCCGCCGGGAAGCAGGAACTTCCCGCTCACGTCCACGACCCGGGCGCCGTTCGCGGGCAACGTTTTCGCCACGGCCGCGATCTGCTCGCCCGAGATCCCGATGTCCGCTTCCACCACTGAGGTCGAGGTCACCACTCGCCCGCCCCGCAACACGAGGTCGTAGCCGCTCACGGAGGAGCCCGTAGGCTTCGTTCATCTTAGGCGTTGGGTACGAGTCTCGCGGATAGATTCCCACAACCGGAGGGAAGCCTTAGGCCGGGCCCGCGGGGGCGGGGCGGCGGGCCGTCCGCAGCACCCGGCCCTTCGGGCGCTCGCGGGCGAGCGTTCCCTCGTCCATGACGACCGCACCGGCGCGGATCGTCGTGACCGGCATGCCCGTCACCTTCCAGCCTTCGTACAGAGTGAAGTCGCAGGCACTGTGGAGCGTCTCCGCGCGCAAGGTCGCCTCCCGGTCGAGGTCGAGGATTGCGAGGTCCGCGTCCGAACCGGGCCGCAGCGAGCCCTTGTTCGGAAGCCGGTGGATGCGGGCCGCGTTGGCGGACGTCACCTCGACTAGGCGCTCGAGGGACATCCCCCGTTGATGGACCCCCTCGCTGAGGAGGATCGGAAGCATCGTCTCCGTTCCCGCGAAGCCGTTCTGCTGGCTCCAGATGTCGCCCTGGCCCACCTTGTCCTTCCGCAGGAGCAGCGTACAGTGGTCGGTCCCGACCGTGTCGATCTGGCCGTGCAGGAGCCCGGACCAGAGGCCCTCCCGGTCCGCCGGACCCCGGATCGGCGGCTTGACCTTCCCGAGCTGGGCGATGGACGGTTGGGTGTAGTCGAGCGCCAGGTAGTGCGGACAGGTCTCGAGGTAGGCTTCGACCCCGCGGGCGCGGGCCGCCGCTCCGAGCGCGGGGCCTTCCTCCGTCGAAACGTGGACGATGTAGACCGGTCCCCCGAGCGACTCTACCAGGCGGAAGACTCGTTCCATGGCGGTGAGCTCGAGGACGTTCGGCCGGGCGTCCGCCCACGCTTTGAGGTCCGTCCGGCCCGCGGCCCTGAGCTCGTGGACCAGAAGATCGAGCGCGGGCGGGGTCCACTCGCAGTGCACCATCGGCGTCCCGCCGTGTCGGAGGATCTCCCGGAGGCCGGCGTAGAACGCGCTCTCGCCGATCCCGTAGAAGGCGTCGCCGTTCAGGAACATCTTGTAGGAGGTGATGCCCTGCTCGACGAGCCGTGGCACTTCCGCGACCTGCTCGAGGCTCGTGAGCGCCGGGTAGAAGGCGACGTCGACCCCAGCACGGGCCTCGACGCGCTCCGCGAGCTTCGGGATCCGGGCGAGGTAGGAGCCCTTGTCCATCGCGCAGTGCATGACGGTGGTGACCCCACCGGCGAGCGATGCGGAGGATTCGGTCTCGCACTGCTCCGCGAACGCGTCGAGGTCCGGGAGGTTGAACACGCCCCAGTGGGTGTGCGGGTCGATCAGTCCGGGGATCACGACCCGGCCCTGGGCGTTCACGATGCGGTCGGCCGCGAGGTGGGAGGAATCCCGGACGAGTCCCGTCACCCGGCCTTCGTCCACCACGACATCCGCTTCCATGCGGTGCCCATCGGTCACGACGTGGCCGCCCCGAACGATCAGGTCTACGGTCATGGAGCTCCCATCTTCGGGCCGACCGCGGCGTTCCGCAAGAGCTTCGCGGTCGATGCCATCGATCGAACCCCGTCGAAGGTGAGGAGCCGGGAGAAGAGGCGGTTCCCCTCCTCGGTCGGCAGGTGGCCGGCCGAGTTCCGGAGGAACTTCACGCGCAGCTCATCGGGTGAGACGGGTCGCTCGGGGTACCCCGCGGCGACCGAGTCGGAGGCCTCCCATCGCTGTCCCCCGGCGCGGACCACCACCCGGGTCGGTCGCCGCCGCACGTACGGAAGTTTCTCGGTGACCAGTTGACGGTAGAGGTCACGGACGACCGTGGGGTCACCACGGATCCGCACCTTCCGGAACAACCGGGCCACACGGGGGTCGGTGAGTGCCTTCGGACTTTGCCACGCCGGGCCCGGGGCATAGTACGGTAGCAGCGCGAAGCCCCAGGCGAGAGCGAACTGGGCGTCGACCGGATCTTCGACCTCGCGGTTCGCGAGCACTGGGACCTCCACGATCGGGTCGCTCGTCACTTCGATCGAGTCGATCTTCTCGGGGGGGATCCCCGTCTCCGAAAGGAAACGTTCGAACAGGTCCAGCCCAACGTGGCCGACCCCGCCGGTCGGGAACCGCTTGAAGACCGTGTCGAGGATCCGCCAGTGCCGACCGAGGTCTATCGCCGCCCCCTCGAGATCGGCCGGCCCATTGCCTAGGATCGTGAGAAGTCCGTTCGGTCCGGTGAGCGCGTCGGCGTCGCCTCGGTAGCCCCCGCGCGCGAGGTCGAGGGCCGTCAGTGCCCCGAGGCTCACCCATCCGGGAGAGCCATACTTGAGGTCGGAGGGCCGCGGGGTGAAGAAGAACCGGCTGCTAATCGGGACCGGGGCCAGCCCACTCGCGATCCCCAGCGCGGAGAGGACCACCGAGGGATCGTCGCCGCTCAGCCGCGCTGACCCGACGACCGCCCCTACGATACCGGCCGTGTAGGCGCTCCAGCGTTCGCGGAACTCGTAGGTCGGCCTCTGGGCCGAACCCCCGACCGCCCGCAACCCGGGCATCCGCCCGGCGATCTGGGCGGCGATCTCGTGGGCCACCACGATGGCGGCGAGGACCTCCTCCCCGCTGCGTCGATGGGCTTCGGCGGTCACCCATGGTCCCGGGAGGACGAACGGGGCGACATGGCAGGGCGTCAGGTCCGGGTCGAACTCGAGTGCGTTGACGAACTCGCCCCACGCGAAGGCGGCCGGCCCGCTCGCCAGCCGCCCCCGTACGCCGGGCACCGAGGCGCCGTGCTGCGACGCGAATGTACCGGCCCAGCCAACGGCCGCTCGGGACTTCCGCGACCCGAGGCCGCCAAGGGCGCACCCGACGCAATCCGCCGTGATCCCGCGGGCCATCTCCCGCACGTTCTCGGGGAACTCGCGCCAGCGAACGTGCAGACCCCATTCCACCAGCCGTTCCACCGACACCGCCGCCCGGACCATGCTCGATCCTCTCTGCCCGTCGCCTTCAGCGGCCGAGCGCGCGGCCTCCGTCGAGGGCCATACAGACTCCGGTCACGAATCGGGAGGCAGGGGCCGCGAAGTAGAGGATGGCGTCCGCGACGTCCTGGGGATCGCCGAGCCACGGTAGGGGCGTTGCCGAGCGGAAGAACCTCATCGCCGTCGGGTCGCGCAGGGACGGCGCGGTCATCGGGCTCCGGATGAACCCGGGGTTCACGGCGTTCACGCGGATGCCGTCCTGGGCCAGGTCGGCCGCCATCGACCGGGTGAGCGCATCCAGCGCTCCCTTCGAAGTAGAGTAGGCCGCGCGGTTCTGTCCTCCGATCAGGCTGTACACGGAGGAGATGGTGACGATCGCCCCGTCGCGCGCCCGGCGGAGGTACGGGACCGCCTCGTGGCAGGTGAGGAACGTCCCGGTTACATTGATGTCGAGCAGGCGACGCCAAACCGCGGGGTCGGTCGAAGCCACATCACCCTTCGAGGTGATCCCGGCGGCATTGACCACGAGGTCGATCCCGCCGAGCTTCGCGGCCGCTTCCCGGACCGCCCGCGCCACGTCGCGCTCCCGCGTCACGTTCGCGCGGATCGCAAAGACGGGAGGCCCTGCCGACGATTCCAAGGACCGGAGCAGGGACTTCAGCCGGGCCGAGTCGAGGTCGATGAGGGCGAGCGACGAGCCCGCCTCCCGGAACGTCTTCGCGAT
>JAKACD010000078.1 GCA_021821785.1 Thermoplasmata archaeon | reverse complement strand
CGGCGCACCGGGAGTCCCGCGTCGACCAGGCGGTCGAACGCGCGACGGGCGACCGACGGGTCGGCGAGACGTTCCACGACCGACTCGCCGTCGTCTAAGGTCCGATAGAGCATCCCGCCGTTCTCGGCCACGATCGGACCGGAGAGCCCCAGCGAGCGGTAGAGCGCCAGGGCGATCGGGAGGACGTTCCCGGTCGCCAGCAGCACGGGGACCCCTCGGTCCTCGAGGCGGCGCACGTAGGTGAGCGCCACCGGGTCGAGGCGTCGGCTTTCGTCGGTGAGCGTGCCGTCGACATCCGTGACGACCGCCCGGAAGCGCCGGGGTCGAGCGACCGGACGGACCGACGCGGGGCGACCGGGTCGGGCGCGCCGAGGACTCATCGTGTGCGGGCCCCCCTTCCCGGCCCTCTAGCCGGGGCCGGTCGCGGCCTCGGTCGCGAGCGCCCGGCGGAGCGCCTCCGCGACCTCCTTACCGTCCCGTCGGCCGCGGACCTGCTTCATGACGTCCCCCATGAGGGCCGAGAACGCTTCGTCGCCCTTGCGCCGGACAAGTTCGGTGTTCGAGCGGACGATCTCGCCCACCAGCGCATCGAGGTCGGCGGCGCTGAACCCGGTGAGCCCGACCCCTTCGAGCGCGGCGTCGACCGACGGCGCGCCGGCGGCCAGCGCCGCCAGCACGGACGGGATCCCCTCCTTCGCGAACCGACCGCTCTCGACGCCCGTCAGCAGCTTCCCGAGCATGTCGAGGCCGGGGGCGAACGGTCGGCTCTCGGGCGCCGCGGCCTGGGCCGCCGGGAGGTCCTGCAGCAGTAGCCGCACGACGAGCGCCGGTGGGTGCCCCTGCCGGGTGAGCTCCTCGAACCCCTCTTCCGCCTCGCTGTAGACGATCTGCCGTACGATCTCGGCGGCGAGGTGGTGCTCCCGCTCGAACCGGGCCCGCCGCTCGGCCGGCCGCTCCGGAAGGGTGCGACGCAGCCGCGCGAGCCGTTCCTCGGTGATCGGGATCGGCGGAATGTCGGTCTCGGGATACATCCGATGGCGTCCCGGTAACGGGCGGGAGTAACGGGTCCGCCCATCCGGGAGCGGGTCACGGGTCTCCCCCGGGATCCCGGTGAGCGCGGCGCGGGCCCGGGCCGCTACGCGGCGCAGCGCGGTCCGCGCCCGTTCGGCCGAACGGTCGGTCACCACCACGAACCCGTCGTCCGGTCCGAGGTTCAACCGCGTGCGGATCTCGGCGACCCGCGGTGCGTCGAGCCCGTAGCCCGGTAGCTCGTCTGAGTGGAGGAGCCCGCGAAGGCCCACGGCTCGCGCTTGGTCGGCCAGCTCCCGCCCCAGCCGCTCCTCGGAGCCGGGCGGAGAGCGCAAGAGCCCCGCGAACCCGGGGAGACCGAGCGCAAGCACCACGCCCCGACCCCGTCCCGCGTCGGCGAGCGGCCCGCTCGCGATCCCCTCGGCGAGGGTCGTCACGTCGGTGGCCTCCCGGTCGGGCACGTGGGCGTTCCGCCGACGAAGCTCCTCGCCCACCGACAGGAGAAGCTTCTGTCGCGCGACCTCCCCGTCGACGTACTCCTGGATCTTGCCGAGCTCCTGGACACCCTTGACCTCGATGCGGGCGCCCCCCTCGGTCGAGACGTTCAGGTCCTCCCGGATCGTCCCGATCCCCCGGCGTACCCGGCGGGTCGCCCGAAGGAGCGCCCCGATCTCCTCCGCGACCGCGCGGGCCTCGGCCCCCGAGGTGATGTCCGGTCCGGTCGCCACTTCGATGAGCGGGATACCGAGCCGGTCGAGCCGGTACAGGACCTCGCCGTCGGACGTTCCGATCTTCCGCGCGGCGTCCTCTTCGAGGCAGACCGACAGGATCGACACGCGACGCCCGTCGACCTCGATCGCCCCGCCCGTGGCGACGAGGACCGTACGCTGGAACCCCGAGGTGTTCGACCCGTCCACCACGATCTTGCGCATCACCTGGATCTCATCGACCGGCCGCGCCCCCAACAAGAGCGCGAGGGTGAGCGCCGTGTCGAGCGCAGCCTCGTTGAGCGGGTGCGGCGGCTCCTCGTCGAGCTCGACCAGGCAGTTCGTCGGCCCGATCTCATATCGGTACCGAAGTCCGCGCGAGGCCTGGAACGCGGCCGCCGCATCGACGGTGCGGTCCTCGCCGCTCGCCGGTCGCAGCATTCGGACGAACGACCCGCGCACCTCTTCCGAGAGCTCGGCGGGACATGCGCAGAAGAGCTTGCCCGTGGCGAGCTGCTGGTGGACCTCGAGGCCGGCCTTCACGGGCGGCCCTCCTCTTCGTGCCGGGCATGGAACTCGCCCACGCGGTCCTCGGTCAGGAGCCGGGCGACCTCGGCCGGATCCTCGGATCGGCCGAGGGCCCAGACGAGCTTCGCGTACGCGGTCTCGGGCAGAAGGTCCCCGAGGAAGAGGACCCCCGCGCGGAGGAGGTCCCGCCCCGTAGCATAGACGTACGGGTTCGCGTTCCCCCCGAGGCATTGCGTGGTCATTCCGACCACGACCCCGCGCGCGGTGGCGGAACGGATCCAGCCGAGGTGCTTCGACGCCACATGGCCGAGCCCGGTCCCGGCGAGGATCACGCCGCGCAGGTCGCGGATCGACTCCTCGGCGCGGTGCGGGTCGAGACCGGGGTAGAACCAGAGGAGCGACGCGCGGGCATCGAGCGGAAGGTCCGCCTGCACCGGTCCCGCAGAAGGCGGCCGGACGAGAGGAGAGAGACGGACCTCCCCGTCGACGACCTCCCCGAGCCTCGGACCATTGCGACTCTCGAAGGCGTCCCGACGGCTCGAGTGCATCTTGCGCACCCACGTGCCCCGGTGGATCGACCAGCTCGTATCGGAGAGGCCGGCGTGCATCACCACGACCACTTCCCCGATCCGCCGGTCGCGGGCGACCCGACAGGCCGCAACGAGGTTCGACGCGCCGTCGGACGAGGGCCGGTCCGGCGAGCGTTGCGCCCCGACCAGGACAACCGGGCCGGTGAGATTCTTGAGCAGGAAGCTGAGCGCCGCCGCGGTGAATCCGAGCGTGTCGGTGCCGTGGGCGATCACGACCCCTTCCGCCCCATCGCGGAACGCATCGACCACGTGCTCCGCGAGGAGGGCCCAGTCTTCCGGGGAAAGGTCCTCGCTCAGCCGATCGAAGACCGGCACGATCCGCACGCGGCCGGTCCGGGCGAGCTCGGGATAGAAGGTGAGGATCTCGTGCTCCTCCTTCACCGGTCGGACGCCGCCCGTCTCGTAGTCGACCCGAGAGGCGATCGTGCCGCCGGTGGTCAGGAGCGCGATCCAGTGATCGTCGCTCGGGCCGGTCGCGCCCGGCGCGGGAGGGGCCGAGAGCTCGCGTGGGCCGGTGGGGGCGAGCGCTTCGAGCAGGCGGTAGCGGAAACCGGGCTCGATGCGAAGGCCGATGTTGTATCCGCTCTCGAGCTTGAGCGGCAGGATCCTCTCACCGGACAGATCGTGCCGGGGCACGACGCTGCCGGTCCACTGATGGCCCTCGGCGTCCGAGATCTCGACGCGTTGACCCATCGGGAGCGCCGAGAGCGCGTCCCACGGGTCCTGGCTGTTCCGTGCTGACATCGATCGGGTCCGGCTCTCCCGGAGTCGGGGAACTTCTCCCGGTAATAAAGTGTCGTTCGGGCTCGTCACCCCGCCGCCCCGTCCTTTTATAGGCGACCCTCCTCCGCGCGCCGGGACGAAAAGACGACCAGGATGCCCGTGTGGGGTAGCTACGGGGGCGGGGCTTTGGCCCCTCCCCGCTACAATGGATTATCCTAGAGGCCTGCGGAGCCTCAGACCTGGGTTCGAATCCCAGCACGGGCGTCCCAAATTTCGGGGCGTTGGATTCTGTATAGGTAGGAATTCGCATACCTCCAGCGGGTCCGCAAGCCGAGACGCCCCGATCACCGGAGTCTGCTAGAAAACGCCCTCATTCGGACTTGGTTCGACGAGAATCGACTGCGCTCCGTAAGGATCGCCGATGTCAACCTCCGGTAGCTCGGTTTGTGTCTCCACGAGCTGAAACTCGATGCAGGCCGGCCGTCCGGTCCCAGCGACTCGGTATTCTCCCGCCCCGCAGCCTGCGGCTCCCGCGGCGGCCCCGCTTCCGGCCGACCGGTATTGCCCGGTGTGCGGGCCGGGGAACGCGAGGGCGGCCGCGTTCTGCCAGAAGTGCGGAAAGCCGCTCCCGCCTCCTCCTGATACGAACACCCGCTCCACACGGGGAGGACCCGTGAGCGAAGCGAACGGGGGGGGGAGGGGACCCGCGTAGGGCCCAGCGAGCCCGCCTGCCCACCCTATCGTCGCTATGAGCGAGGGCAGCTTCGGCTCCGATCGTGCCCGCGACTCCTGGCCCCTCTGCGGCCGACTTCCGA
>JAKACD010000077.1 GCA_021821785.1 Thermoplasmata archaeon | reverse complement strand
CCGCATGCCCCATCCCCTGGACGTCGTCTACCCCGGCCGCGAGCGCGTCGAGGACCGCCGCAAGGAGCGCGAGCAGCGGAAGCTCCTCGACGAATTCTTCGACCACGCCACCCTTCTCGCGGTCGGTCGGCTCCAGAACCGGGGACTCCTCGGCCGCGTCGAGTACCCGATCTCCACGGGTAAAGAAGGCGGGGTGTTCCGCGCGACCCACCCCGACGGCTTTCGCGCGATCAAGATCTATCGGATCGCGAACACCGCGTTCCGCCACCTCCCGCCGTACGCCTTCGAGCAACTGAAACGGGAGGCGAGCCTGCGCAGTTACGGGGGCCTTATCTTCGCCTGGACCCGTAGGGAGCACACCCTCCTCGGGCGGCTCCAGAGCGCGGGGGTGCGGGCGCCGGTTCCCTACGGTCACTACCGGAACGTGTTGGTGATGGAATACATCGGGACGGCCGAGGGCGCGGCCCCCCGGCTCAAGGATGCGCCGGTGGGGGATCCCGCGGCGCTGTACGCGGACTTGGTCGCCCAAGTCGGTCGCATGGTGCGCGTCGCGAAGCTCGTCCACGGCGACCTCTCGCCGTACAACACCCTCGTCCACGAGGGCCGTGTCGTCCTGATCGACGTGGCCCAGGCCGTCTCGGCCGAGCACCCCGAGGCGCCGCGACTCCTCGCGCGGGATGTCAGGAACTTCGCGAAGTTCTTCGCTCGTCTCGGCTACCCCGTCGATCCGGCCGAGTTCCTTTCGGCGGTCGGTGGCGCCACGGTCGGACCGCGCGCGCCGGAGGCCTAGGGATGCCGGTCCTCTATGCCCGCATCCCGGACGATCGGGTGGGGGTCCTGATCGGGCCGGGCGGACGCACGAAGCGGACGATCGCGGAGCGGACGCACACCGAGGTCGAGGTCGATACCGAGGAGGGGGCGGTTCGGCTGATCGGCCCCGACACCGACCCGATCGCCGTGCTCCGGGCACGGGACATCGTCCTGGCGATCGGCCGCGGCTTCTCGCCGGAGCGTGCCTTCCGGCTGCTCAAGGAGAACACCTTCCTCGGGATCCTCGACATCAAGTTCACGACCGGCCATCACGAGAAGGCCGCGCTCCGCCGCATCCGCTCGCGCGTGATCGGCACGCGCGGCCGGGCCCGGGAGCGGATCGAGCAGCTTTCGGGGTGCAGCGTGAGCGTCTACGGTTCCACCGTGGCGCTGATCGGAGAGGAGGACCAGCTCGAGCGGGGGACCCGCGCGGTCGAGCTCCTGCTTCAGGGTAGCGAGCACTCCACGGTCTTCCACTTCCTGGCCCGTCTGCGGCGGGACGCGTCGGTGGCGGAGGCGACCGCGCCGGCCCCGGTCGAGGACGGGGACTGAGCGGAGCGATGGCGAAGACCGTCCCGCTCGACGCCCCGACCCTCGGCTGGGCCCGAGGCGTCTTCGCGCGGTACTACCGCTCGACCGACGTCCCCCCTCCGAGCCGCCTCACGCGCCGAGAGTTCGCGGCGTTCCCGTTCGCGACGGAGACGATGATGCGCCGCCACGCGACCCTGCGGACCCCCGAGGAGTTCCACGCCTATCTCACGCGCGAAGCGCCCCGGCACGTCTACTACTCCTCCGCCTACTATCGGCATCCCGCCGAGCCGACGATGGCCGGGAAGGAGTGGCTCGGGGCCGATCTCATCTTCGACCTCGACTCCGACCATCTCCGCGGGGCGGAGAACCTCGACTACGCGGGCCAGCTCGCGCTCGTGAAGCGGCGGCTCATCGACCTCGTGGACGACTTCCTGTTCGGCGACTTCGGGATCGATCCCGCCGCGACCGCCTTCGTCTTCTCGGGCGGCCGGGGCTACCACGTGCACGTCACGGACGAGCGGTTCCTCTCCCTCTCGAGCCCCGAGCGCCGGGAGCTCGTCGACTACGTCCTCGGCACCGGGGTCGACCCGATGCGGGCGGTGGAGGGTCGTCGGGAGGACGTTCGGGCGGGGCGCACGGTCGACACGGCGGAGGAGGAGATTGGCGGACCCATGCTCGGCGCCTCCGTCGCCCCGAAGACCCGGCGCCTCGCTCCACCGGACGCGCCGGGGTGGCGGGGCCGCACGACCCGGGCGCTGTTCGCCGTCCTGGAGCGCTGGGAGGGGGCCGGAGCGGAGACCGCCGCACGCGAGATGGTCGCCGCCGGCGTGCCCGCGGCGAAGGCCCGACGGTATGCCCGGCTCCTGGTGACGGAGGGCGGCGGCGCGAAGATCCGCGCCTCGCTGACGCTCGACGTGTTTCGCAAGGACCTTCCCACCGAGATCCTGGAAGCGGTGGTGAACCAGGCGAAGATCGAGGTCCAGGGAGAGACCGATGCGCCGGTCACGACGGACATCCACCGCCTCATCCGGCTTCCGGGCTCGCTCCATGGCGGGACCGGCTTCCGAGTGCGCCCGCTCACCCGGGAGGCGATCACCGAGTTCGATCCGTTCCGCGATGCGTCGCTCCCGCTCGGCGACGACGACCGGACCCCGGTCACGTTCCTCGAGAAGGTCGACTACCCGTTCCCCGGGGGCGGACTCCGGGGGAGCCCCGGCGGGGAAGACGAGCTCCCGACCGCGCAGGCGGTGTTCCTCGTCCTCAGGGGGGAGGCAGCGCTTCGGCCTTCACCGGCATGACCAGGCGGCCGATCTTCTCGATCGACGCCTCGATCTTATCGCCGGCCGCGAGCTTCCGCGTCTCGCTGCCGAACTCGAAGCCCGGGACCCCTCCCAAGCTGCCGAGGGAGAGCACGTCGCCCGGGGTGAAGGTGATCCCTTTCGAGAGGTGGGCGAGGATCTCGGGGATCCGGAAGATGTAGTCGGAGGTGTCGCCCTTCTGGCGGACGACGTCGCCGACCTTGAGCTCCATCTCGAGCGGGTACGGCTCGCCGATCTCCTCCTTCGGGACGACCCACGGCCCGACGGCCATGGTCCCGTCGAACCCCTTCCCCATCACCCAGTCGACCGGGCCCTCGCCCGGGTACTGGAGGTCCCGGTATCCCAGGTCGAGCGCGATCGTGAAGCCGGCGATGTGCTCCATCGCCTTCGCGGCCGGGATGTGCTTGCCCCGCTTTCCGATCACCGCGGCGAGCTCGAGCTCGACATCGGGGAACGTGCCGAAGGGGTTGAGGACGAGCGGTTCGCTCGGCCCGACCAGGCTGTTCGAGAAGCGCGTGAAGACGTACGGCTGCTTCGGGAGCGGCTTCTTCTGCTCGAGGACGTGGCTCCGCGAGTTCGACGCGAGGCAGTAGATCTTCGAGCCGTGCACGACGGGGGCGAGGAGCTTGATCCCTTCCTCCGCCTTGAACAGGTACCGGGCGCCGGTCGCCGCGCGGGGGGTCCACCCCATCTTCCGCCGCCGCTCGATGTACTCCAGGATCTTGTTGGTGAGCGCGACCGAGTCGGCCCCGCCCGAGAAGAACTGCTGCATGTCGCGGAACCGGCTCGGGTCGGCCCCCTTCACCGGGTTGACCCCGTAGTAGTCCCGGCACGCGGTGTCGAGGTCGATGAACTCGTTCGCGTCGGTGATCATGCCGAAGTGGAACTGGTCCTGAAGGGTGAAGTGGACGAGCTTCACGTGGGGTCCTCGACGCGGGGGAAGCCTCGAGGTTGATAACGAGTGCGCGTCCGGCGCGGACGGAGCGGCAGGGGGGACGGACCCGACCCCCCGCGACGCCTTCTCGGGGCCTCTAGTGGAAGTGGCGGTGCACCGCGATCAGATAGACGAAGATCAGGAAGACGATCGCGAACCCCACCCAGGAGTGGCTGACCCCATACTGGACCAGCTCGAAGAACGAGGCGATGAGCGCGAGTACGAGCGCCCAGAGGCGCAGGTGCCAGAGACCGACCGCCGACACGAGGACGATGACCCCGATCAGAAGGAAGATCACCCCGAGCACGAGCAGCGGGAGGCCGAAGAAAGCCGCCCCCGGGCTGAGGAAGGAGAGCGCGAGGCTGCCGACCAGCGCGAGGAGGCCGACGAGGACCAGGAGGACCCCGAAGAGGCCGAGGAGCACCGCGAGGATCGCGACGCCGAGCGGTCGGGAGGGCGGAAGGACCGGAGTATACGACGAAGTGGGCGTGGCCATGGTGCCTCTCCGCCGGAGAACTACGTAAGGGGGGGATTATCAATCTATGGCCGGTCGGCCGGCCGCGAGGTCCGGGGCGCGTAGCTCGCGACATACCCCTCACCGAGCCGTTCGACACCGAGGAGCTCGACCGCTCGCGTCTCCTCTGGCCCACGGGTCTCGGGACCCCGCGCAATCGGGGGTGCCGTCGCCCCTCCGATCACCACCGGGGCGTAGTAGATCGTGAGGCGGTCGAACAGGCCCTCGCGGAGCACGCTCGCAATCACTTCGGCGCCGCCCTCGACCATGAGGCGCCGTATCCCGAGACCGAAGAGCGTGGCGAAGAGCTCCCGGAGGTCGACCCGGTCCCGGCCGGCCACGACCGCGTGGACGGACGGCGGGAACGTCC
>JAKACD010000076.1 GCA_021821785.1 Thermoplasmata archaeon | reverse complement strand
GCGGGCCCCGAAGAGCGAGGGTTTATTCCCCGCCGACCCGCTCCCATCCCCGCGCTGAGGTAGCCTAGCCCGGCAAGGCGCCAGCCTTGAAAGCTGGTGGCGGTCTCGCCACGGGAGTTCAAATCTCCCCCTCAGCGCTCCGCCGGTACCGACGGCGGCCCGAGGAACCTTATAGGCCGGCCCCGGTCCACCGACCGTCCCATGACGGAGAGCGCCTCGATCACCCCGCTGCTCGAGCAGTACGAGGGGGTGAAGGCCCGATACCCGGGCCATCTCGTGCTGTTCCGGGTCGGGGACTTCTACGAGACGTTCGGGGAGGACGCCCGCCTCCTGTCGCGGGAGCTCGACGTCGTCCTGACCGCCCGGGCGCCGGATACCCGGGGAGAACGGACGCCGATGGCCGGGGTCCCGCATCACGCGGTCGAGACGTACCTCGGCCGGCTCGTGCGCAAGGGGTACAAGGTCGCCCTCTGCGACCAGGTGGAGGATGCCCGATTCGCGAAGGGACTGGTCCGCCGGGAAGTGACCCGGGTCGTGACCCCGGGGACGGTCGTCGAGGACCGGATCCTCGGCGGCCCCGAGCACAGTTTCCTCGCAGCGGCGATCGAGGGAGCGGACGGCCAGGGAGCGTTCGCGGCGGTCGATATCACGACCGGCGAGTGGTTCCATGGAGGGGCCGACGGTCGGGGTCCCGAGGGATTGCTCTCCGCCCTCGCGCCGTTCCAACCGCGTGAGGTCCTCTGCGTCCCGCCTCCTCCCGGTCCGCTCGCGACGACCTTGCGCCGGGAGTTCCCGACCGCCCGGCTCGACGGGGCCCCGGCCCCGGCCGCCCCGGGCGAGCTCCCACCGGCCCTCGCCACCGCCGCAGCGGCTTCGGGCCTCGTACCGGAGGCCGACCGGCGGCTCGTGGCCTACCTGCGGGCGACGCAGCCCCGGGTCCTTCCCCACGTGGCCCTGATGGAGCGGGCCGACGGGGGGCGTCGGCTCATTCTCGATCCCAAGACGCTCCGCCACCTCGAGATTACGCGGCCGATGAACCCGGACGACCCGACCGGGCCGACCCTGCTCGGCGCCTACGACGAGACGGTGACCGGGCCCGGTCGTCGCACGCTCGCGTTCTGGCTCGCGAACCCGCTCGCGGAGGTAGGACCGATCGCGGAGCGCCAGGACGCGGTCGCGGCGCTCCTCAGGCGGGGGGCCGAGCTCGAGGAGCTGAGAGCGGGCCTACGGCCCGTCGCCGACCTCGCCCGGATCGGGGCGCGCATCGCGGGCCGCCGGGTTCGGCCGCACGAGCTTGGCGTCCTCCGGAACGGGCTGGCCGCGATCGAGGCGGTGCGGCGGCGGCTCGCGCCGACCGACGGATCGGGCCGGCTTGAGCGCCTCTCGCACCTGCTCGCACCTCCCGAGGAGCTCGTCCGTCTCCTCGACTCCGCGCTCCCGGAGGAGCTGCCGCTCTCCGAGGACGGCGGCGCGCTCTTCCGGCCGGGTCACGCGCCGGACGTCGACCGCTGGCGCTCGGAAGAGCGCGCGGCGCTCTCCGAGCTCTCCGAGCTCGAGCGCGCGGAGCAGGAGGCGACGGGGATCCGCACGCTCAAGGTGGGCTACAACCAGGTCTTCGGCTACTACCTCGAAGTGACCCGCCCGAACCTCGCGCGGGTCCCCGAGCGGTTCCGCCGCCGCCAGACGGTCGCCCAGGCGGAGCGGTTCACCTCCGAGCGGCTCGAGGAGATCGAACGGCGGATCCTCGAGGCCCGGGAGCGGGTGCGCGAGTGCGAAGCGAGCCGCTGGGAGGAGCTGCTCGCGGCCATCGAGCGCCACGTCCCGGCGGTGCAGGCGGTCTCCCGCGCCGTCGGGGAGCTCGACGTCCTCGCCGCGTTCGCTCACCTCGCCCAGACGCGCGGCCATGTGCGGCCGACGGTGGATGATTCGTTCGGCCTTGTGCTGCGGGAGGCGCGACATCCCGTCCTCGACCGGCTATTGGGGGAGTCGTTCGTGCCGAACGACACCGACCTCGACGCGGAGCGCCGTCGGCTGCTCGTGCTCACCGGCCCCAACATGTCGGGCAAGTCGACGTACATGCGGCAGGTTGGCCTCCTCGTCGTGCTCGCCCAGGCCGGGGCCTGGGTCCCCGCCCGCTTCGCCCGCATCGGACGGGTGACCCAGCTGTTCACTCGCATGGGCTTCACGGACGAGATCGGCCGGGGCAAGTCGAGCTTCATGGTCGAGATGACCGAGGTCGCGGAGATCCTCGCCGCCGCCGACGAACGGTCGCTCGTCCTCCTGGACGAGGTCGGCCGAGGAACGAGCACCTTCGATGGCCTCGCGATCGCCTGGGCGACGCTGCGGTACCTGCACGATGTCCGGCGCTCCCGCTGCATCGTCGCGACGCACTACCACCAGCTCACCGACCTCGTCCGGGGCCTTACCGCCGCCGAGAACGCCCACCTCGCGGTCGCCGAGAGCCCCGACGGGATCGTCTTCCTCCACCGTCTCGTTCCCGGCGCGACGGACCGCAGCTACGGGGTCCACGTCGCGCGCCTCGCCGGCCTTCCCGAGCCGGTGCTCGAGGAGGCGGAACGGCTGCTGCGTCGCCTCGAATCGGAGGGCGTTGGGCTCGCCCCCGCCCGGGCCCGCCGGGCCCGGTCGCCCCGCTACACTCAAGCCGTCCTGCTCCGCGACGCCGACGCGGCGCCCGACCCGGTCGTCGAGGAGCTCCGCGCTCTCGATCTCGATCGGCTCAGCGCCGACGAGGTGCTCGACCGCCTTCGCGCGATCCGTCATCGCCTCGAAGCGCCGGCGCGGGACCGGCCCTCCTCGGCGGAGGGCCCGCCGTGACCGGCCCCGCTCCTTCCCGCCGCCCGATCCAGCGCCTCTCGACCGAGACGGTCGAGCGGATCGCGGCGGGCGAGGTCGTGGAGCGACCGGCCTCGGTGGTGAAGGAGCTCCTCGAGAACGCTCTCGACGCGGGCGCGACGTCGGTGGTCGTTCGTCTGGAGAACGGCGGGCTCGGACGCATCGAGGTCGCCGACGACGGCGGCGGGATACCCCCGGGGGAGCTCGAGCTCGCCGTCGAGCGGCACGCGACGAGCAAGATCGCCCCCGAGGGTCCCATCGATCGGATCGACACGCTCGGCTTCCGGGGAGAAGCCCTCGCGGCGATCGCCACCGTCTCGCGGTTCCGCCTGCTCTCCCGGCCGGCGGATCGCGACAGGGCGGAGGGCCTCTCGGTCGTCGGCGGGACGATCGCCGGCCGGTTCGTCGCGCCCCGCGCGCCGGGCACGACCGTGGAGGTCGAGGAGCTGTTCTTCAACACGCCGGCGCGCCAGAAGTTCCTGAAGAGCCCCGCGGCCGAGCAGATCGAAATCGTCCAGACGGTCGAACGGATGTTCCTCGCGCGCCCGAGCGTGGCGATCCGGGTCGAATCGGAAGGTCGAGAGGTCGCCGGGTACCCGGCGACCTCCCAGCTCCTGGACGCGGCCACGCGCGTCCTCGGAGGCGAGTTCCGCCACCACGCTCTCACCGTCTCCGGGGAGATCGCCGGAGGCCGGATCCACGGCGTCCTCGGGCGGCCCCCGCTCTCCGCTTCCTCCGCCCGCAGCCTCTACCTCGCGGTCAACGGCCGGCCCGTCGTCTCTCGCCCCCTCCAGCAGGCGGTGCGGGCGGCGTTCGGCGACTACCTACCTCGGGTCCGGTTCCCGGTCGGGGTGGTCCACCTCGAGATCGACGCCGCGCGCCTCGACGTGAACGTGCACCCGACGAAGCGGGAGGTCCGCCTGGAGCGGGAGCGCGAGGTCGCCGAGTCGATCCGCGTGGCGGTGCGGAGCGCGCTGAAGGCGGCTCCCTCGGTGGCAGGGGTCGGGCCCGCCGGCGCGGGCGCCCTCCCCCCAACGCCCGGCCCCGCGCGGGCGGGCTCCCGAGCCGTTCCGGCGGCGCGCTCGCTCGCCGCCCGACCTGCGACCGTACGCTCCCGGGGACAGCAGCGGCTCGGCCCCCCGACGGACGTGGCCGGGGCGGCCGAGGTCCCCGGCACGTCGACCCGGCCCCGGCTCACGCTCCTCGGGTGCGTCGAGGCGCTCTACTGGGTCGCCGCCTCCGACGACGGTCTCGTCCTCATCGACCAGCACGCGGCGAGCGAACGCCTCCTCTACGAGGCGCTCCTACGGTCCGGGACGCTCGGCCGGCAGATCCTGGTCGAACCGGTGAGCGTGCGGCTGACCGGGGCACAGCGCGCGACGCTCACGGCCCGCGCGGGCGAGGTCGCCGGGGCCGGGTTCGATGTCGACCCATTCGGGCCCGAGACCTACCGGGTGCGGTCGGTCCCGTCGTACCGGGGCCAGCGGGCCCGTCCGGAGGCGCTCGCCGAGCTGTTGGACGAGCTGGCCACCGGAGGCCGCCCGACGATCCCCGACGGCCTGGCGGAGCGAGCGGCCGCGACCCTGGCCTGTCATGCGGCGATCCGGGCCGGGGATGTGGTCAGCGTCGAGGAGTTCACG
>JAKACD010000075.1 GCA_021821785.1 Thermoplasmata archaeon | reverse complement strand
AATCAGCTCGCGACGAGCCTCGGCCGCTCGATCCTGAAGAAGGGCGACCGGGTCGTGACGACGGTGATGGAGCACCACTCGAACATCGTCCCGTGGCACTTCCTGCGCGAGTACGCGGGCATCGAGCTCGAGTTCATCGACATCGACGACGAGGGTCGGCTCCGCCTGGACCAGCTGGACCGCGCGCTCGAACGCCGGCCGAAGGTCGTCACAATCACGCACGTCTCGAACGTGCTCGGCACCGTCAATCCGGTTACCGAGATCGCGGCCCGCGCCCACGCGGTCGGGGCCCTCGTGGTCGTCGACGCGGCCCAGTCGGCCCCCCATCTTCCGATCGATGTAGGCCGGCTCGGGGCCGATTTCCTCGCCTTCTCCGGCCACAAAACCCTCGGTCCGATGGGGATCGGCGCGTTGTGGGGACGGGGAGAGCTCCTCGAGTCACTGCCTCCCGCCCTCGGCGGGGGGGAGATGATCCGGGAGGTCCACCTCGATCGCATCAGCTTCCGGGAGTCACCCGCGAAATTCGAGGCGGGGACCCCGAACGCCGGCGGGGCCGTGGGTCTCGCGACGGCGCTCGACTACCTCGAGTCGATCGGCTGGGAGGAGCTGGCTTCGCATGAGCGCCGGCTCCAGGAGACCGCCTTCCGGCTCGCCCGCGAGCGCCTGGGTGACCAGATCACGATCTACGGCCCAAGCGACCTCCACGAGCGCGAGGCGGTCCTATCGTTCCGTCTCAAAGGGGTCCATCCGCACGACGTGGCGAGCCTGCTGGATGCGCGCGGGGTCTGCGTCCGGGCGGGCCATCACTGCGCCCAGCCGTTGATGGACCGGCTCGGAGTGCCCGCCCTCACCCGAGCCAGCCCGTATCTGTACAACACCGAGGCCGAGCTCGAAACCCTGTTCGATGGGCTCGCGGACGCGGTCCGCCGGCTCGCGCGCTCCGTGCCGGAGGGTTCCGGCGCGCACTAGACCGCCCGCGGGCCTTCCTCCGGTTGGAATGCGGAGACCGACCGGATTTCTTCGCTCCGGCCGGGGCGGTTCCCTCGTGTCGCACCGCCGATGACCTCTCATTTAAATACATCGGGGTGATGGAATTCCTGAGGCGTTCATGGCGCAGGCCAACGAGATCACTCCGCTCGATTACACTCGGTACGACTTCAAGAACCCCGAAACGTACCGGCTGCGGATCCCGAAGGGCCTGAGCCGCGAGGTCGTGGCGCAGATCTCCCGGTTCAAGAACGAGCCGGCGTGGATGCTCGAGTACCGCCTGCGCGCGTACGACCACTTTGTCGAGCGGCCGATGCCCGACTGGGGGCCGAGCCTCGCCGACATCGATTTCGACGCGTACACCTACTACGCGAACCCCCTCCTCGAGGGCGAGACGAAGCGGAAGTGGGAGGACCTTCCCGACGACATCAAGAACACGTTCGAGAAGCTCGGGATCCCGAAGGCGGAGCGCGAGTTCTTCGGCGGCGTCGGCGCGCAGTACGACAGCGGAACGGTCTACCACAAGATCCGCGAGGACCTCGCGGCGAAGGGGGTCATCTTCTGCGACACCGACACGGCGGTGAAGGAGCACCCCGAGATCGTCCGGAAGTACTTCGGCCGGATCGTGCCGTACAACGACAACAAGTTCTCGGCGCTCAACAGCGCGGTCTGGTCCGGAGGGAGCTTCGTCTACGTGCCCCCCGGGGTCGATGCCGGCATCCCGCTCCAGGCGTACTTCCGCATCAACGCGAAGAACGTCGGCCAGTTCGAGCGGACGCTGATCATCGCCGACAAGGGCGCGAAGCTGCACTACATCGAAGGGTGCACGGCGCCGATCTACTCGACCGACTCGCTCCACGCAGCGGTCGTCGAGGTGGTCGCGGAGCCGAACTCCAAGGTCCGCTACACGACGGTCCAGAACTGGTCGAAGAACGTCTACAACCTCGTGACGAAGCGGGCGGTCGGGTACGAGAACTCGCTCGTCGAGTGGGTCGACGGGAACATGGGGTCGAAGGTGACGATGAAGTACCCTTCCGTCTACCTGAAGGGCCGCGGGGCGCGGGCCGACATCCTGTCGGTGGCGTTCGCGAGCCAGGGCCAGATCATCGACTCGGGGGCGAAGGCCGTCCACTCGGCGCCGGATACCTCGAGCAAGATCATCTCGAAGTCGATCGCGATCCGCGGCGGCCAGACGAGCTACCGCGGTCTCCTCCACGTGGCCCCCGGCGCGACCGGCGTCAAGGCCGCGGTCCGGTGCGATGCGCTCCTTCCGGACGAGACCGGGCGCTCCGACACGTATCCCTACAACGAGATCCACGAGGAGGACGCGACGATCACGCACGAGGCGGTGGTCGGCAAGATCGGGGAGGAGCAGATCTTCTACCTGATGAGCCGCGGCCTCACCGAGTCGGATGCGATCCACCTGATCCTGATGGGCTTCCTCGCGGAGTTCGCGAAGGAGCTACCGGTCGACTACGCGCTCGAGCTGAACCGGCTCATCCAGCTCGAGATGGCCGGCGCGGTCGGGTAGTCCCACGCCCGGTCACGGGCCGGGGGACGACGCGTCGGCCCCCGGCGGCGGGCTCCGGGGCGTGGGGACCCACGGCACGTCGGTGTGCGACTTCACGAGGTCGATGACCGTGAGCAGCGTGCCGTACAGGAGATTGATCTCTACTGCGAGCCAGGCCCGGTCCTCGATCGGGATACGGGGGGTCGCCGCGACCGTCGCGCCCCGCAGGGTCTCGGCGAGCTCGAGACCCGCGGCGTTCCGTACGGGGCCGCGCGGATGCTGGATCAGATCTCCGAGCTCCTCGACCTCCTTGCGGAGCGACGAGTAGAGCTCCACGAGCACCGGGGTCGCGTACTGTCCGGGGTCCAGGATCAGCCCCATCCCAACTCTCCCCGGCCCCTATCGCAGCTTGGTATCAAAGCGCCACTCGGGCGCCGCCTCGGTCCCCGTGACGGACAGCCTCGGGAGCAGGGGATACTCTCCGGCCTTCCAGAAGACCTCCCGCCCCTCCCACCGGCGCGCGAGCGTCGGGTAGAGGATCTCGCGCAGCCCCGCGATCGGCGCCCGCTCGTGGACATAGGCGAGGAATCCCTCGCCGATCATGCGGATCGACTCGTCCCGGGTCATGCCCCGCGACTCGAGGTAGAAGACCTTCTCCGGGTCGACCGGGGCGACGGACGTCGAGTGGGTCGCCTTGACGTCCCGGCAGAGGATCTCGAGGATCGGGATCGTGTCCGATCGCGCGCCGCGGGAAAGGAGCATGGCATGCTCGGAGACGTACGCGATCGTCTTGCGCGCGTTCGGCTCGATGCGGACGAGCCCCCGGCTCATGCCGCGGGCCTCGTCCGTGAAGACGCCGCGGGTGATCGACTGCGCGTGGGTGTCGGTCGCCACGTGCGTCACGTCGACCGAGCTGTCGTACGACTGGCTCTGGGCCCCGTAGAAGGTCTGCAGGTCGTCCGCCGCCGACCCCGTGCCGCTGAGGGTGGTCTGATTGCGGACCTTCGTGCGGAAACCGCCGAGCCCGTTCCAGAGCCAGGCGATCCGCGAACCGGTGCCGGTCGTGACCGACCGGCGGTAGATCGAGACGGTCCTGAGGTCGGGGGCGTGGACGGAAAGGTAGGCGACCTTCGCCTGGTCGGCGAGGTCGAGGTCGGTCACCGAGGCGTAGAGACGCTGACCCTCGGCCGGGGAGCCGGTCGAGTACGTCTCTTCGGTGACCAGCACCTGGGAATCGCGGCCGGCTCGGATCGACCGGCGCACGGAGAGCGCCTCGTGGGGCTGCGACAGGAGCGACAGCTCCTGCACCCGCACCGGTTCTCCGTAGCCATCCGGGACTTCGAGCCGATAGCCCCGGTTCAAGAGCGTGGTCGCGAGCGCGCTGAGGCGATCCGGCGCCGCCTCCGCCCCGCGGAGGAACGCCGGTAGCTCCCCATTCGCGCGCTGCCAGAGCTCGGACAAGGGAGTGAGTCGGGCCCCGGCGTCGAGGAGGGCGCGCGGCAGCCGGGCCCGGGTGCCCGACGCATCGTGGATCACCTGTACCGCTCCCTCAAGGAGGGGTGGGAGCTCGACCGCCGGTCCCTTCGCTTCCGGCGCGAGGTCCGAGAGATCGACGCCGGCGAAGTACCCGTAGCCGCGATAGAGCGGGTTCGGCTCCAACGGGAGTTCCCGGAACCGCTCGAACGATTGTTCCCGTACCTTCCGATAGACCTCGGGATCCGAGAGCGAGCTCGAGAGCCCGTGGACCTGATTGAGCGAGAGCCATTCCGAGTAGCGGGGGGCGGCCGAGGCCATCGGATTTACACACTCGGGTGTGTTTATAACTTGAGCGGGGAGGGGGCCCGTCTGAGCCCTCGTCCGGTGCCGACGATCTGCGGTCCCCGGACCCTCGCGCTAGCCGCCGCTCTTGGGGCGGAAGTGGGCGGTGAAATGCGGAAGCCGCTCGGGCCGGTACGACATCTCGAACCCCTGGATGGCGGCGCGGCGGGCGTAAACCCGGCCGATCAC
>JAKACD010000074.1 GCA_021821785.1 Thermoplasmata archaeon | reverse complement strand
ACCCGGCCCACGCGACGACCTTAAGTGGAGGGGGCCAAGTGGGCCCGCCGTTGGGCCCGTAGCTCAGCCCGGTAGAGCAGGCGGCTCTTAACCGCAAGGTCAGGGGTTCGAATCCCCTCGGGCCCGTAACACTTTCCTTATAGAGCCCATCTCGAGTCCGACTCGGGAGCGGCCCCGGTCGAGCACCCGCTGTGCGGCGTTCACCGCTGGGAACGAGAAGCACAACCAGCTGCGCTCGGAAGTCGATATCGCAGCAGAGAACTCGCCAGAATCACAACCCGAGGCATCCGACGGAGAGAGTTCCGGATTCCGGTCGCCTCCGCTCCGAGATGGACAGCACGCCGCATTGCGGAGTTCGTTCACCCTCGCCGTTCTGACTCGCCGAGCCGGACAGGCTCCTCGTCTTCCTTCTCCCCACGGAACTACGCACGAGACACGCGGGCAGTCCCGTCAGGCCGGTTCGGAGGGGAGGCGGGATCTCCGGCAGGAGCACCGTCCGGGCCGGCGCCCGTTCTCGTTCTCTGTTCCGCCGGCCGACAAGCGATCCGATGGGATCCGGTCCTCGGGATCTCGCTCCGTCCGATCCACGGGCTTTCCCAGCCGTTCACGTTCCTCCGGCTCGGTCCGCGACGACTCGGGGGGGGTGTGAGATGGCCGCGAGCGCGGGGTCGGCACGGGCGTTTGTCACCGCCGGAGGCCCTTCCCGCTCGCCGGAAACCGAGCCACCGACTCATTCCGACGCGCTGGTCGTCCTCTTTGCGACGCAACCGTTCCTATGAATCCCGCCGAAGGAGGGCGGCTCCTTCTACGGCCCCGGCTACTTCGGGGATCGGCGGGAAGAGGGTCTCGAAGCCCTCGTTCGGCCCTCCGGCGCCGCGGCGAAGAGACTGCTGCTCAGCAACAGGTGCGTCGCCTGCAAGAAGCCCATCCCCCCCCGAGTCAATGGGGGACCACCTGATCCCACGGCACGACGGGGGCTCGGACTCGATCGAGAATCACCTGCCGATGTGCCGGTCCCGCAGCTCGAGCAAGGGCCGGAGGGACGTGCTCGACTGGGGGGAGTCCAAGGACCGGGACCCGTTGGCGCTCGGTCTCGACACGCTCACCCTCTACGCGCGGCTCAAGTTCCGGTGGCTCGAACCGTGGCGCGCCGCTCGCTCCTGCCCCGGCCTACCCGGGGTCGCAGCTGCGCCGTCTCCTCGCCGAACTGCCCTCGAACCGGCACTGGAGGTCCGCTCTGGGGGTGGGACGCGCGTGAGCGAAGCGTTCTTCTCGGATCCACTCGAAGCCGCGCGCCGGTGGGTAGGTCAGGGAGTTCACGTCGTTCCCATCCTCCCGCGACTGTTCGACAACGGGGGCAAGAAGGCACCCCGGCCCTACACAGAGTGGAAGTGGGACGACCCTCCAGACCGTGCCCGGCGGGGCGACTCCGCGCGCTGGCGCAGATCGAGGACTTCTGGAGGGATCACACAGAGGCTCAGACCGCCATCGTCCTTGGAATCGGCCTCGGATGCATCGACGTGGATCTCGTGAAGTTGCGCGGAGACCCTCCCGCCGAGTTCCCTCTCCCACGGCGCATCGGGTCCGGCCTGTGCGAGACCACGAAGTCCCACGGCGAGCACATCCTGTTCCACTACCTCGCCCTGCTTCCCCCGAACATGCCGACTCAAGTCACCGGGATCGGCGGCTATGTGGACGTGCTGTACGGCGGCCTGCTGTTCACCGCGCCTTCGGCGTTCGAGATCTCCGATAGACGGTACGGGGTCGCTTACTGGGGGGAGATCCCGAGCTTTACGATGGTCGTGGAGGCTCTCGGGGCCTCGGCCCCGCGGCTCGTCCCGCCGTGGAAGGCTCGGGCGGCCTTGGGCGACGCGGCTCCGCCCTCTCCTGGAGCGCCCGTGCCGGTGCTGGGCGAGAGGAAACCGGACGTCGAGCACGCCCTCTCCGCGATCCGGTCGGACCCCGAGATCTCGCGGGTCTTCCTGGAGGGGTTCCCCAAGCCGAGCGGGGAGCCGGGCCGGTCCCAGACCGAGTTCCGACTTGCTGGGCTCCAGAAGCGAAGGGGCGTCAGCCCCGACGTGGCCGGGATGGTAATCCAGGCCTGTCCCCACACGAAATCACCGCGCGACCGACGCGGGTCCGTTACTTCCTGGAGCAGGTGTGGACCCGTCTCGAGGCTCCTCCGCCGGCCGAGGCCCCTCGGGTTCCCGTGGAGGACCCCGGCTACGTCCGGACGGAGTTTGGCAACGTCGACCGCTTCCTTGCGGCCCGCAAATGGCGGGTCCATTTCGACGTCGCCCGTCAATAGTGGCTCGCCTGGGACGGACGTCGTTGGGCCTGCGACGAGAGCGGCGTGGTCCGTCGTTGGGCCGAGGACGTCCTGGCATCCATCGCTCGGGAGGCCGACGGCGCCGACTCCCGAGGGGGTTGAGAGGCCGAGGAGCGTGCGGACGCCCTTCGAAGGTGGTGGGCCCGATCGTCCACCGATGCGAAGATCGCGTACTGTCTCGCAATCGCCGCGCACCGCCCGGGGATCCCCGTCCTCCCGGACGATCTCGACCCGGATCCGTTCCTGCTGACGGTTCTCAACGGTACGCTGGACCTTCCCACCGGCGAACTCCAGTCGCACTGACCTAGGGACCTGGTCACCTGAGTCGCGCCGTTCGCCTACTCACCGAGGGCCGCCGGCCCCACCTGGGAAAACTTCGTCCTCAACACGACGATGGGTGACATCGAGTGCGCTAGGTTCCTGCAACGAGCGGTCGGATACTCGCTCCGCGGACCGACTCGAGTCCTGAACAGCGTGTCGAGTTAGCCCCTACAACCCTTCTCTGCTGCCGGCTGAGCTCCTTTCGTCTCTGCCGGTCGAGGACAGGTTTCTCACCGGGATCCTGCTGCGGGACCGAACCGGATTTGCACTTGCAGGTGCCACCTTGCACCTACGTGGCGATCAAGCGTCATTGGCGGAACGGTCGCTCCTACCTCGAGGAGTGGCGCTCCCATCGAGAGAGGAAGAAGGTCGTCAGCGAGTACGTCCGCTACCTCGAACCCGCCCTGGACCAGCCCAAGCATGGCCGAGGGGCGCTCATCGATCGTGCGATTCATGGCCCTTCCTATCGAGCGGGGGCCGTCCGACTGCTCTGGTGGCTCGCCGAGAATTTGGGGATCCCCGCCACGATCCGCACGATCTGCGGCCGAGAATCCGACCCGACGACCCTCGAAGCGGGGCGGGTCCTGACTGCATGGTCGATCAACCGAGTGCTCGACCCGACGAGCGTCACCCGACTCGAGCTCTGGACTCCGACCACCGACATCCCCCTCCTCGCGAAGACTTCTCCCGAGGAGTTCACGAAGGATGCGTTCCTGCACGCGCCGGACGCCGTCTGCTGCGCCGACCCGGCGCGCGCCGAGGTCGTCGACCATCTCCCCGAGCTGGAGGAGACATTGAGCCGCCGCTGGCGGGAGCAGGACCCGCTCCCGAAGGGCGAGACCGAGGTGCTCGCCTACGATATTACGAGCGTGCGGTTCTTCGGCGTCACCTGCCCGATCTCCGCGCCGCGTCGGAACCCGGACGACCAGCAACGTCTCCAAGTGAACGTCAGGGCCGTGGTGATCCGTCACGACCGGATGCTCTGGCGGCACTTCGTCTATAGGCGGAACCGCCACGGGATCGGGACGATACGGAACCTTCTGGTGGAGCGCCAGCGGGCGAACGTGCGACCGAGGCTACTGATTGTGGACCGGGGTCTGGTCGGGAAGGCGATCGTCGAGGAGGTACGGGGGACGGAGTGGCCCCTCCTTGGTGGGCTCTCCAAGCACACGAAGGAGGTGGCCGATATCCTCGCCACCGTGAAGGTTCCCGAGACACCGCAGAGCTTCGTTCATGCGACGCGGACCGGGGCGATCTACACGACGAAGGCGACGCCCCGCCTGTGGGGTTCCGAGCGGGAAGTGGTCGTCTACTCGAACGCCGAGCGGGCGATGGACGATCGCACCGAGCGCAACGAGGCCCTCTCGAACATTGGCAAAGCGCTGACCGCGCTGTCCGAGAAGGGAAAGGAGTGGTCGGAGGCGAAGCTCCACGCGGCGATCCAAGAAGATTCTCGGTGAGTGGACGGAGTTTGTGGGGGTCCGGGTGCGGCGGGGAGGCGCGTCACCGCGAGGGGCGTGGGGGTATTCGGGATCGGGCGGTGAGGGAGGCGGCCTGTCAAGATGGGAAGTACGTGCTCCTATGTACAGATTCGTGACTCTCGGCGCCGGAAGTTGTCGAGCAGTATCTCGGGAAGGATTTCGTGGAGAAGGCGCTCCGGACGTGGACGAGCGGGATCGAGGCGGAGCCGGTGCGGCACCGGAGGGAGCGGCGGGTGCGTGCCCACATGTTCGTGTGCAGCCTACCGTATCGGCTGGAGATGGCGTTGCGGTGGAAGCTGCTCGGAAATCTGAGCCGGCTGGAGCAAACCGAGGTTCGGCTGGGTGGGCAGGCTCGCACGTGGTATCTGAACGTCACTGACGACATCAAGGACTGGCTGCGGCGGCTGAAGTGCTCTCAACTCCTTGAGGAGAAACCGCGGAAACTGCCGACGATCACGTGGGTGCGAAACCCGCTTCGCGGTTCAGGTTAAATGAAGTCTGGGCGGTAG
>JAKACD010000019.1 GCA_021821785.1 Thermoplasmata archaeon | reverse complement strand
CCGCGCGCGCGAGCTGGTGGGCAACGCGACACTGCGACGATCGATGGGAGAGTCCGCCCGTCGCGTCGCCGTGGAACGGTATGCCTGGCCGCGGGTCGTGGCCCAGCACCTCGAGGTCTACCGTACGGTCGCCGCGGCGCAGGGTCCCGTATAGGGCCCGGAACGCCCCTTATGCCGCGCGGGCCGCCCGCATCTCCTCGATGGTAAGGTCGATCGCGGCCCCGCTCGAGTACCGCGGGTTCCAGCCGAGCTTCTGAATCTTCCCGATCGCGAGCAGCTGCTGGGGGACATCGCCCACCCAGCCCCGGTCGCCCCCCGTGTACTCGATGTGGGCCGTACCGCCGTGGGCGGCGACGACCTTCTCCGCGATCTCCCGCACCGAGGTGCGGTCCGACGTGCCGAGGTTGTAGATGTTGACCGTCTCGTCCGCCCGGTCCGCGACCCGAAGCATTCCCTCGACGCAATCCTCCGTGCGGAGGTAGCTCTTCGCCTGCCGGCCGTTCCCGAGGACCTCGAGCCGGCTCGGGTCCCGCCGCAGCTTCTCGAAGAAGTCGTAGAGCACGCCGTGCGTCATGCCGGGACCGATGATGTTGGCGAAACGGAACAGGTAGCTGCGGAAGGCGTAGGAGTGCGCGTAGGCGGAAGCCATCCCCTCGGCCGCGAGCTTACCCGCGGCGTAGAGCGACTGGGGCTCGAGCGGACCGTACTCTTCCGGAGTGGGCAAGACGCGGGCGAACCCATAGACCACGCTCGACGACGCGAAGAAATACCGCGGGACGTCGGCCTGCCGAAGCGCCTCGAGGACATGGAACGTCGCGAGAGTGCCGTGCTCGAAGTCGATGTTCGGGTCGGCCGACCCGCGTCGAATATCGGTGTTGGCGGCGAGATGCCAGACCGCGCTCGCCCCCTGGAACTGCTTCGCGTAGGCGGCCGGTTTCCGCAGATCGGCGACCGTGAGCGAGAGGCGCGGGTTCCGTCCCAGGTCGGGCAGGTGTTCGCGCTTTCCGCTAGAGAGGTCGTCGATGACCCGTACCTCATGGCCCCGGGCGAGCAGCGCCCGGACCAGGACGCCCCCGATCGCGCCAGCACCTCCGGTCACCACGACTGGGCCGCGGGCATCGGACGACGGCATCAGGAATTGGGAGCTAGGGAAGCATATATTAACCGACGCTCGCCTAAACTCGGTGCACCGACCGTTCGCGGTCGGACGAATATGCGCACCTACGTCCGGATGACCTTCCATTCCGAAGGCGCGAACCCGATCAAGGTCCTCGATGCGATGCGGGCCTTGGGCTTCGAGGAGTCGATGGGGATGCACGACTTTGTCTACAAGTGGAAGGACAGGGCGACGCTGGAAGAGGTTCTGAAATTAATGACCGAGATGCACGACCGGTTGAAGGGCCTCGACGTTCACTACGAGATCACGACGATCTCCTGAGATCGTCCGGCACGAGCGGGCATGCCGCAGGAAGACCTGGACCGGATCGAGCGGATGCTGTTATTGCATCTGCTCGAGCACCGCGGCCAACAGATCCGGTTCGAGGCTTCCCAATGGACGACCGAGTTCGGGATCTTCCGCAAGTTCTCCGGTGAGGACATCGCGAACCTGAAGCAAGCGCTGCGCTCGCTCGAGATGACCCGCATGGTCTATCGACGGACCCAGTACGTGGTCGGCTACTCCGAACCGAAGCACGTCTTCTCGCTCACGCCGAGCGGGCACCGCAAGGCGCTCGAGGTGCAGCGCGAGTCGGACCCTTCCTTGCTCCCGGAGCCCCTGGCGTCCTCGGACTCCGTCGGGCATGAGGGAGGAGGGCCCCACCCCTCCCCGACCGGGGAGCGACCGGCGCCCGGCGCGTAGGGGCGCATGACCGTCCTCGAAGGACCCACGGTCCGCCTCCGACCGTTCGAGCCCGCCGACTATCCTCGTCTGATCTCGTGGTACGACGACCCCGAGGTGGTCGCCCCGTTCGACCGGTTCCTCACCGACGATGCGGAGTCGTTCCGCCGTTCGGTCGAATCCGCCCGGACCGATCCCGGTTCGCTCGCCCCTCGATTCGGGATCGAGCGCCGCAACGAAGGGGACCTTGTGGGCGCCGTCGGCCACTACCGCGCGCATCCGGTGCTCGAGCTCGAGGACGTCTGGTACCTGCTCGGGGAACCGTCCGCCCGTGGGCAGGGGATCGGCCGGGAAGCCGTGGGCCTGCTCGTTGACCACCTGTTCCGCACGACCGCAGTGGCCCGCATCGGGGCGACCTGCGACGTGGAGAACACGGCCTCGTACCGCTTGGTGGAGGGCCTCGGCTTTCGTCGAGAGGGAACGCTGCGCTCGGCGCTCTTCCACCACGGGCGGTGGCACGATGTGTTCGTATACGGCACTACCCGCTCGGAGTGGGCGGGTCGGGCTCGGCCAGCGTGAAGGCGAGACGGGTTCGGGCGCCGAGCGGGTCGAAGCGCAGGAGGCCGATCTCGCCGGTGGATCGCACGTGCGTACCCCCGCACGGGCAGATATCCGTGCCCTCGATCTCGATCACCCGCACCGGATCGACCTGGGGCGGGAGGGGGACCAGGCCCGACCGTTCCCCCACCGGGTTGGCGTCCCACTCGCTTCGGGGAAGGTGCCGGATGCGGACGGTGCGCGGGCTCTCGATCGATCGACGGACCTCGTCGACGAGCCGGGGCAGCGCGTCGTCGGGAAGCGGTCCCTCAAGGTCCAGCGTCGCGCGCAGACCGCCGAGGTTCGCCCGTCGGGTACGGAGGCCCGTGGCGAGGAAGACGTGGGCGCTGAGGAGGTGTTGGGCCGTGTGGAGCCGCATGTGCTGGTGCCGCCGCGGCCAATCGATCCGACCGTCCACCTCCTGGTCCCGGGCGAGATGCGCGAGGAACCCGGACGGACCGCGGAGCCGGTGGACCACCGACCCCCCCGATTTCGACACCTCGACCACCTCCGCCGCCGCGCCGCCGACGATCCCAAGGGTCCCCCGGTCGCTCGGCTGTCCACCGCCGGTAGGGTAGAAGTAGGTCCGGTCGAGGACCACCCCCCCGGGCGGCAGGGCCATGATCCGGGCCCGGAACTCCGTCACGTAGGCCGAGGGCATGTCCGCGAGGTAGGCCAGTTCGGTCATCGTGGGGGGATGCCGGCCGGCGGGGAAGTCTCTTCGGCTGGTTCCCCGCACGAGGCAATCTTTTTAGAGGGGACCGATGTGTCGCGCCGAGGCGTTGGATGTTTAAGCTCCGCATCAAGATGGAGAACCTCCGCGAGGTCGTCGAGGTCGTCTCCACGCTCGTCAGTGAGGTCAAGTTCAGCGTCTCCAAGGATGGCCTTGAGGCGAAGGCGGTCGACCCCTCCCACGTCGCCATGCTGGTCCTGAAGCTCCAGAAGGGGGTCTTCGAGGAGTTCACCGGCGAACCGACCGAGATCGGCGTCGACGTCGAGAAGCTCAAGGAGGTCCTCCGGCTGTCGAAGCCGGGGGACGTCATCGACCTCCAGTTCGACGGAAAGAACCGCCTCGTCGCGGGTGTCGGCCGGCTGACGCGCCAGATGGCGGTCGTCGACCCCGCCGGGATCACCGACCCGAAGGTTCCGAACGTGAACCCGCCGGCCAGCGTGACGCTCAAGACCGAGGACATGCGCCAGGGGATCCGGGGCAGCGAGAGCTTCACCGATCACGTCACGCTCTCCCTCGAGCCCGAGGCGTTCACCATGCACTCCGAGGGGGACACCGACCGGCTCGATCTCCGCATCCCGAAGGAGAGCCTTACCCGGCTCGAGGTCAAGGAACCGGTGAAGAGCATGTACCCGCTCGATTTCTTCTCGGCGATGGTGAAGTCGATCGCCGCCGAGGAGACGACCCTCCACGTCGGGAACGAGTACCCGCTCAAGGTCGAGTTCGCCATGGGCGGCGGTCGCGGCGAGGGCCGCTACCTGCTCGCGCCCCGCGTCGAGGAAGACTGAGCCCTCCGCTCGGACTCCGCGGTTTCGGCCCGCGGAGGGCGGCCTCTCCGGAGCGCCGCGGGGCGGTCGCTTCGGGGGGACTCCCGGCCCCGATGACGAAGCCCTGCGACGCCCGCTAAGCTTCTTAATGTGCGCCCGGTCGCGCGCGCATGAGCGCGCCTTCCGGTCCCAAGGTAGCGATCCTCGCCGCCGTTCGGACACCGATCGGGCGATACGGCGGAGCCCTGCGGATGCTCTCCGCTCCCCAGCTCGGCGCGGTGGCGGCCCGCGCGGCGATCGAGCGTGCCGGGCTCACGCCGGACCGCATCGAGGAGGTCCTCTTCGGCCACGCGATCCAGGCCGGGGTCGGGCAGAACCCCGCTCGCCAGGTGCTCCGGGGGGCGGGCATTCCGGACACGATCGGCGCGGCCACCGTGAACATGGTCTGCGGCTCCGGGATGAAGACGATCCATTGGGGGTTCACCGCGATCCGGGCGGGCGACTATGACCGGGTCCTTGTCGGGGGCATGGAGAGCATGTCGAACGCGCCCTATCTCCTCGAGGGCGCGATGCGCTGGGGCAGCCTTCCGGGCCCTCACACCCTCGACGACGCGATGCAGCGAGACTCGTTGATCGATGCGTACGAGGACCATGAGCTGATGGGCCTCACGGGGGAGCGGGTCGCGGAGAAGTTCCACCTGACCCGCGCGGAGATCGATGCCTACGCCCTGCGCAGCCACCTCCGGGCGTCCGAATCGACCGCCAATGGCCTGTTCCGCTCCGAGATCGCGCCGGTGGCTCCGGGCCTCGTGCCCGGCGCGCCCGGGCTCGACCACGACGAAGCGCCTCGCGCCGACACGACGCTCGAGAAGCTGGCGCGGCTCCCTCCGGTCTTCCGCCCCGGGGGCCTCCTGACGGCCGGGAACGCCTCGAAGCTCTCGGACGGGGCGGCCGCGCTCGTCCTCGCGAGCGAAGCCGAGGTCGCGCGCACGGGGGCCCGACCGATCGCTTGGGTCCACTCGACGGCCGAGAGCGGGGTCCATCCGCGCGACGTGATGGAGTCCCCGATCCCTACCGTCCGCGCGCACCTCGCGAAGTCAGGATTCTCCGTCGAGGACTTCGACCGGGTCGAGCACAATGAAGCCTACTCCTCGGCCTCGCTCGCGGTACAGCGGACGTTCGGGTTCCGCGACGACCGGTTCAACGTCCGCGGAGGGGCGGTCGCGCTCGGGCACCCGATCGGGGCGAGCGGAGCCCGCATCGTCGTTACCCTCGTCCACGAGCTGATCCGTTCCAACGGTCATCTCGGGCTCGCCACGCTCTGTATGGGCGGCGGCAACGGCCTGAGCGTGGTCGTCGAGCGCCCGAAAGCCTAGTGGAGCCGGATCCCGAGGCGCGACTCCGTCTCGGCCAGGGCGTTCCGCGCCTCGACCCGTTCGCCCCGGGGCACGGACGCGGCCGCCGCCCGCTCGATCCGATGCGCGAACGCGCGCACCCGGTGGATCGCCGCCCGGGTTCCGAGGTCGTTCGCGAGGTCGGCGCGCACGCCCGCGAGAAGGGCCTTCGTGTCCTTCGCCCCGATCGGCCCGCCGGCCCCGCCCCGAAGCCAACCGCCGATCGTCCCCTGGAGGCGGGCGATATCCTCGGCGGCCCGTCGTAGCTCGCGGGCGCTCCAGGTGAGCCGTTCCGAGTAGGGAGGCTCGAGGAGATACCAGCGGAGCGCATCCGCGTTCGCCGCGTCGAGCGCTTCCCGGATCGTCACCAGGTTCTGGGTCGACTTCGACATCTTCCGGCCGTTCTGCAGGACGAAGGCCGTGTGCAAAAAGCACCGGGAGAACGGCCGGCCGGTGAGCGCGAGGGCGATCTCGTTCTCGGCGTGGTGATGGGGATAGACGAGGTCGAGGCCTCCCCCGTGGAGATCGACCGGCACCCCGAGGTAGCGCTCGGCCATCGCATAGCACTCGAGGTGCCAGCCCGGCATGCCCGCGCCCCAGAGACCCTTCCAGGACGGGAGCGGGGGCTCCTGGGCCTGCCAGACCATGAACTTCGAGGCGATCGACTCGTTCTCGGGGAACGGATGACCGGGTTCGGGGACGGCGTGCTGGGCCAGCTCGCTGCTGACCGGGAAGTTCTCCTCTCGGGACCGCTCGGGAGGCCGGTAGTACCACGCCCCGTCGCTGCGCTCGACCCGACCGGTCTTCTCGAGCCGGGCCGCGAGGCGGACCATGCGGGGGATGAAGTCGCTCGCTCGTGGTCGGTCGGTCGGGCGCAGGATCCCGAGGTCATCGAGGTCCCGGAAGAACCGGGCCTCTTCCCGGCGCGCCAACGCCCGCCAGGTGATCCCGAGCGCGGCAGCCTTTCGATCGATCTTCTCCTCGAAATCGGTGATGTTCATCACGTGGCGCACGGGCACGCCGTCCGCGACGAGCGATCGCCGGATCACGTCGAAGTAGAGGTAGGTCCGCGCGTGGCCGACGTGGGCCGGGGCGTACACGGTCGGGCCACAGATGTACATGCCGAGCGGTCGGCCCGGTCGACGCTGTACCGGGCGCAGGCGGCCGGTGAGTGTGTCGTGGACCCGCAAGAGAGGCATGGGTCTCTAGCTCCTCCGGGGTCCGAGTCCGCTTAACGCTTTGGAGCCTAGTTACCCCGACACCGCCGTCCCCGCGCCGCCGTGGAGCGCCGGGGGCGCGGGGTCCCCCCGCCGGTCGCTGGCTCGGCGCCGTTCGAAGGAGTCGGCAACCCCCGCGGGGCGCCCGCCCGGGTCTCCCCTCGAGAAGCTCTGGCGCCGACTCCTCGAACGGGCGGGGCTCAGCCGGGGCCCCGAGCCGCGCTCCCTCGCCGGTGGCCGGTAATCTCTCCTGTCGTACGTCCCGACCCGCGGTCGCTAGGTTGATGACCCCACGAACCCCTTCCGAACCCACGCGAATGGAGACCCTCTACCTGCTCGTCGAGACCGAGATCGGCCGACTGGACGACGTGATCCGGAAGATCCGGGACGTCCCGAGCGTGACCGAGGTCCAGGCGGTCACCGGGCCCTTCGACTTGATCGTGAAGGTAGAGGCTCCCCACATCAACGCCGCCCTGGATACCGTGGTGCACAAGATCCGGAAGATCGCGGGCATCAAGTCGACCGAAACGCTGGTCACCGTCTCGACCGGCTAGGGTCGCTCCCGGCTCCGGCGCGTCAAATACCTCCCGAGCCGTGGCCGAGGCATGGTCGCGGTAGGGGAGAAGGCGCCGGAGTTCGAGTCGCTCAACCAAGACGGCTCGCCGTTCAAGTCGTCGAGCCTCCACGGGGTCCCGACGGTACTCTACTTCTATCCGAAGGCGGACACGCCCGGCTGCACCATCGAGGCGAAGGGGTTCCGGGACCATTACGCCGAGTTCCAGAAGCACGGGGTCGCCGTGATCGGCGTGAGCACGGACGACTGCCCCGATCAGAAGGCGTTCGCCCAGAAGTACGGCCTTCCGTTCCCGCTGATCGCGGACCGCTCGAAGGATGTGAGCACCCGTTTCGGGGTCCTGGGGCCTCGCGGCACGGCCCGCCGGGTCTCCTTCCTGATCGACCGGGACGGCACCGTGCTCGAGGTCGTGGACACCTCCTCGGCCGACACGCACGTGGCGCGCGCCCGAGCCCGTTTCCTCCCGAAGTAGTCCGACCCGCCGGGCGCGGTCAGCGCCTCCGCGGACGCACCGGGGGCTCCCGGTCCTTGGGTCTCAAAAGCCGACCCACGCTCACGAGGCTCGCCGGCGCCCGCCCCCGACCCGCGACCAGACCCGGTCGCCAAGGATCTGGAGCGTCGCGGGAACGAGGTAGGTGCGGACGACCATCGCGTCCAAGACCACGGCAATCGCGACCGAGAAGCCGATCGCCCGGATCAGCGTGAAGGACCCGACGAGGAGGGCCGCGAACGCGCTCGCGAGGATGATCGCCGCCGCGGTGATGATCCCCCCGGTGCGAGCGACGGATTCGACGGCGGCCTCGCCGGAGGATCGACCCCGCAGGCGCTCCTCGCGCACCCGCGTGAGGACGAAGATGTTGTAGTCGATCCCGAGCCCGAGGACGAGCATGATGAGCAGCGTCCGAACGTAGAAGAAGAGCGGGAATCCGAGCAGCCGCTGGAAGATGAGGTCCGAGAGCGCCCACGCCCAGCTGATCGAGAGGCCGATGGTCGCGACCGCCATCAGCGCGATGATCCAGGAGCGGAGCACGATCAGGAGGACGCCGATCAGGCCGATCGTGACGGCGAGGATGAGGAACTCCGTCGCGGTCGCCGTCTGGCTCGCGAGGTCGTCGATCACGGGGGCTCCGCCCCCGTAGCGGATCGTCACGATGCCCGCGTGGGAGGAGGTGTAGGCGGCGAACGAGGTGCTCACCCCCCGGACGGCCGTCACGGCCGCTTCGGAGAGGCCGGTGGAGGTCGGAACCAGGTCGAGCAGCACCGTACGACCGTCGCTCCCGAGGTACCCCGAGAGCGTCCCCCTCAGGTTCTCCTGCATCGGGACCGGGAGGGTCGTGAAATTGAGCCAGGTCGCGAGCGGGGCCCCGGTCGGTCCGATCGGTGAGGTGACGCTCGCGATCCCGCCGGTCGAGCCCGCGCGCGCCGTGAGCGCGGCGAGCTCCACGAACTCGGTTGCGTTCGGGGCGTTCCCGACGAGCAGGGGGGCCTCGAACGTCACGAGGGCGAACGAGGGGACCGCGAACCCGGGTCCGAACTCCTGGCCGAGGGTCTGGAGCCCCTCGGTCGCGGGCTGGTTCGTCGGTAGCTGCGCATAGAAGTCGTAGGAGAGCGGCGCGCCGAGCGCGACGGCGACGAGCGGGACCGACACGAGGAGGAGGATCCCGATCGTCAGGAACGGTCGCCGCTGGGTCGCCCGTCCGGCGCGGTAGAAGTAGGTCGATTCCGTGCGCATCCGCGCCCCGGTCCGCACGGCGTACCGGTCGAACCGCGCTCCGGTGACGGGCCAGAAGATCCGCGGTCCGATCAGCCGGAGCGCGGCCGGGATCACCGTGAGCGAGATCAGGACCGCGATCAGGATGGCGAGCGAGAGGACCGAGCCCCACTGGCTGAGCAAGGCGACCCCGCTGAAGGCGAGCGCGACGGTCGCAATGATCGCCGTCGATCCGCTGGTCGCCACGGACTGACCGGCCCAGGCGACCGAGCTGACGATCGCCTCCTCCGAGGTCTTGCCCGCGAGCAGCTCCTCCCGATAGCGGGCCGTCAGGAAGATCGAGTAGTCGGTGCCGACCCCGAGGACGAACACCTCCTCGAGCGTGATCGACGTGGTGTCGACGTGGCCGACGAGCGTGCCGATGAGGACCGTGGCCCCGAGCCCGAGGACGAGGGCGATCCCGAGCGCCGCGAAGGTGACGATCGGGGTGATCGGGGAGCGGAAGTAGATCATGGCGATGGCGAGGAGCAGCCCCACCGTGATCGGCAGGACGAGGGCGATCGAGCTGTTCACGGACGTCTGGGTGAGGAGGTCGAGGGCGCTCGGCCCGGTCTGGGCGTACCGGATCGTGAGCGTCGGGTCGTGGGCCCGGACCACCCCGGGCACGAGCGCGTCGATCCGACCGAGGTCATCGTAGACGGGTTGCGCACCGCCCTTCGCCACGTAGTTGTCGGAGACCGTGAAGGCGACGTTCACGATCGAGGCGGTGCCGGCGGGATTGACGTACTGGTCGTAGATCGCGATCGGGACCGGGAGCGGCTCCGTGGCGAGGGTCGCGCCCGCGACGGTGGTGTTCGCCCACCCGATCGCCGCGGCCGGCGAGACCGCCCCGGTCGGGAACGCCTGCCAGACCGTGGCGAGGAACGGCGCGGGAAGGCCCGAGTCGGCGGCGAGGATCGCCACCGCGAGCGCCCGTTGGCTCCCCGGGCTCGAGGCGTTCGCGAGGTCGAGGCCCGCGAGGACCGCGTTCGCGATCCCGGCGCTGGCGCTCGAGGGGAAGAGCGGAGGCACGAGCGGTCCCTCGCCGGTCCGGACCGCCGTGTCCGCGCAGGCGGCGACGGCCGAGGCGTTCGGCCACTGGGTCCAGCACGTGAGGTTCTGGCCGAACTCGGCGTAGAAGGCGTCCAGGACCGTCGTGAAGGGGGCGGTCTGGTTCGCGAGCGTGTTGTTGTACGCCGTCGCGCTCGCGACGGAGGGAGCGAGGCCCGCGCGCGCGAGCGCGGAGAAGTTCGCGAAGAAGAGCTGGGGCGGCCCCCAGAGGAGGGTGGCCGTGCCGTTGATCGCGGTCGGGAGCGGGACCGAGGCGTTCAGCGCCGCGAAGAGGACACCCCCGGCGAGGCGGGCCTGGCCCGCGAGGTACTCGGCGTACACGGAATACACGCTCGAGACCCCGGCCACATCGACGAGTGAGCCATCCGCCTGGAGCGCGCTCGTGACGTTCATCACGACGTGCTGACCGTTCGCGTCCGTCAGGTTCGAGCCGTAGAGGAGCACGATGTCGGCGGCGCCGCCGGTGGAGTTCGGGAAGAGCTGGGCGAGCTCCGCGCTCGCCTGGGCGCTCGGGGAGTTCGAGGGGAGCGTCGTCACCGAGTTGGTGGTGACCGAGCCGAGCAGCGGGAGGAAGGGGATCGCGACCAGGAGGAGGACGACCCAGAAGAGGATCGGCCGCCAGGGATGGCGGACGACCCAGCGGCCGAGCCGCTCGAAGAGCCGCGCGCCGCCGAGCCCTTCGCCGGCCGTCGGGGCGTGCATCGGCGGGTCGAACGAGGACGAAAGATAACCCTAGCCGCTCGGGGAGGAGGCGGGCGCCGCGCCGGGGCCCGCCGGGCGCTTCCAGAGCGGAGGATACCGTCCCGGGTCCACGAAGACCCGGGTGGCTCCGACCACCCAGCCGTGCGGCACCGCCGAGAATTCGCGGGAGTCGTGCTGCGCGACCCCGACGGCGATCAGCGCTCCGGTTCGGTCGACGAGCGCCACGTGCGCCCCGCGGGAGAACGGACGGGGAACGGACAGGATGCCGCCGCGCGCGAGGCCAGCGCCGTGGGCGAGGGCGCTCGCGGCCCCGTCCTTCACCACCACCGTCGGGAACTCCCGCCAGACCTCCGCGATCGGATGGAGGAGCGCGAGGAGGGGGCCCGGGTCGCCGCTCGCGCGCCGGGCGACGGCGTCGGCGAGCCCCGTCAGCGTGACGGCGGCCGTCTCTTCGAACGGGCCGTTCGCGACCCGGCGCAGCTCCTCGAGGTGCGCCCCCACCCCGAGCGCTTCGCCGACGTCGACCGCGAGCGTTCGGACGTAGGTGCCGGAGTCGGCGACGACGTCCCACAGGAGCCGTGGACCCTCTCGCTCGAGGAGGCGGAAACGATGGATACGGCGGATACGGCGCTCCCGCTTCACGGCCGAGCGCACCGGCGGGGTCTGGTAGATCGGGCCGGTGAACTCCTCCCGGACCCGCTCGAGGTCCCGGTCGGCGACCGCGCCCTGCAGCACCGCGACCGCGATGTACCGCTTCGGGAACTCGAGGACGAGCGGCAGGAGCTTGAGCGCGGGGCCGACCCCGACCCAGAGGAGGCCCGAGACGTTGGGGTCGAGCGTGCCGGCGTGGCCGGCGACCTCGACGCCGAGGAGGTCCCGCGCCCACGCGGTGACCTGATGCGAGGAGGGCCCCCGGGGCTTGTCCAGGAGCAGGAACGCGCCCTCGGCGAGGCGCGAGGCGACCGGGTCGGGCGTCGCGCTCATGGGACCGACGCGGCCTCCCGGGATCGGAGGAACTGGACGATCTCTTCCGCGACGGATTCGGCGGGCTGGTGGGTCGAGTCGACGAGCAGGTCGGGGACCTCCGTCTCGAGGTCGATCCCGTAGAACCGGAGGTACCGCTCCCGTTCGCTCGCCTCCCGGGCCCGGACCCGGGCGCGCGCCTCCTCCACCGGCTGGCCGTCCCGTTGGGCGACGCGCCGGACGCGCTCGGCCTCCTCGGCCGTGACGACGATGTAGCGCACCGGGATCCCGTTCCGGCGGCAGAGCGCCCCCTGGATGCGGCCCTCGAGAAGGTGTCCGGGGCGGGCGAGCGCCTGCATCGTGCGGTCGAGCTCCCGGTCGATCTCGGGGTGCGACTCCACGAACCGGTTGAACGACTCGACGTCCATGCCCCGGCGTTTCGCCTCGGCCCGGAAGACCTCGCCCGCGCTCGTGTACTCGAGCCCGAGGCGCTCCGCGACCCGGCGACCGGCCGTCGATTTCCCGCTGCCCGGGGGCCCTCCCAGGGCGACGACGGCCCCGAGGCTCACGACGCGGAGCTCCCCGCGGTGCCGGACGCCGGGGGCGGCGAGAGCGCGTGCTTCTCCGCGTACCGGTGCAGCCACAGGTGCTTCAGGATCCGGCGGAAGACCAGCGACGTCGGCACGGTATAGAGGCTGAAGATGGCGAACCACCAGGGGATCGGCAGGCCGGGGATGTTGGTGGTGAGGTCCACGATCGTCCCGCCGAGGCTGACGGTCCGCTGAAAGACGGTCGCGTCGCCGATGACGAGGCCGACCCAGGTGTAGATGAGGATGAGCAGGAAGTAGGTGATCGCCATCCCCTTGAACTGGGCGATCGAGACCTCGCTCGACAGGCGCGTAAGGCGCTCCTGGTGGGGCTTCAGCGCCGCGATGCGGTCCTTCTTCCCGGATCGGATGGCGTCCATCTGGACCTTGCGGAACGCCGCGCTCCACTTCTGGACCTTCGCCGCCTTGATCCAGTCGGTCGTGTAATTGTAGGCGAGCGAGGTGACGAGCATCTCGATCGCGCCGGCGAGCGCCATCGTGAGCAGCAGGTATTGCGAGTCGAAGCCGATGAGGGTGTAGAGCGGCCCCGAGCTCGACGGGCTCGTGCCGAGCGCCCCCGCGATCGAATTGCGGAAGGTCTGGTCGAAGAGCATGTACATGCCGAGAAGGCCGAGGAAGACGTAGACGAACGTCGAGATCTTGAAGGTCGGTCGCGGCGCGGTCGGCCGGGCCGGGGTCGGCTCGGCCTCCGCTTCCGCGGCGGCGAGCGCCTGGTCGTCGGCGACCTCCTCGGGGGTCTCCTCCGCCGGCGTGCTCGGGAGGGGCCGGTCCGCGTCGCTCACTACGACTCGCCTCCGAGGAAGCGGCGGAGCAGCGGGTTCATCTCCATCAGCTGCTCGCGGCCCATCGCCTCGTAGAGGTTGATGATGATCCCCACCATCAGCAGCACCCCGGTCCCGCTCGCATTACCGAGCGTCCCGATGAGGTCTGCGCCGGCGGCGAGCGCCCCGACCGCGGCCCCCGAGATGACCGTGATCACGGGGATGTACCGCTCGAGCACGCGACGCAGGACCCGCGGCTCTCGCCGGAATCCCGGGATCTGCATGCCGGAGGCCTCGATCTGCCGGGCGACGGCTTCCGGTCCCATGTTGGTGGTCTGGATCCAGAACTTTGCGAACAGGATCGAGCCGCCGACCATGGCGCCGAAGTAGACCCCGACATGGATCAGGCCCTGCCACCACGAGTGGTGAAGCAGGAACTGGCCGTACGTCTGGAAGTTGATCAGCGGCAAGAGCCACGACTCGAGCCCGTTGACCGTCGAGAGATAGTACGCCGCGCCCGAGATCGGGGTCGTCTGGCTGACGCCGATGGCGCTCGCCTGCGCGGCCGTCGGGTACGCCCCGACCCACCACTGGTGGCCGAACAGCGGGAAGTGGATGAGCGTCGGGTTCGTCCACAGGAGGATCGAGATCATCGAGACGTTGGCGAGCAGCGCCGACATCAAGATGACCGGGATGTTGGAGGCGTAGATCAGGCGCAGCGGGTAGCGGCCGCGGGCCCCGCGGGCCTCGGCATGCGACAGCGGCAGCTCGATGCGCGTCGACTCGGTCCAGGCGACCAGGAAGAAGATCGCCGCCGTGCCGATGAGCGCGATGATCGGGTTCGGCTGGCGCAAGAGGATCTGCTCCCAGCCGCCGCCCGCCATCTGCTGGGCGGTGAGGTGGGTCAGGAAGTAGATCGTCTTCGGGATCGTGCCGCTCGGGGGGTTCGAGAAGGAGACGGCCGCCGCCGGGTTCTGCGGGACCCAGTTGAGCGTTCCCTGGATGATCTGCTGGGAGACGCCCGCGGCGATGAAGAGGGAGATCCCGCTCCCGATGCCCCACTTCGAGACAACCTCGTCCATGAGGAAGACGAGGTAGCTGCCGAAGACGAGCTGGGCGATGATCACCGTGTTCGCGAGCATCAGGCCGTTGCCCGGGGAGGCCTGGCCGAGCGCGGAGACGATCGACGCGGACGGCGTGAGATACCCGTAGACCTGGGGGACCGCCTCGATGAAGATCATCGCGATCACGATGACCTTCTGCGTCCCCTGGTAGACCCCCTTGTCCTCGTCGTCGGTCAGGTCCAGGTTGATGATCTTGGCCCCGGTGAACAGCTGCATGATGATCGACCCGGTGACGATCGGGCCGATCCCGAGGTGCATGAGCGTCCCTTGGGCGCCCGCGAGGATCGCACGGTAGCTCGCGAAGAGGTCGATGACGGTCGCCTGGTCGACGCCGAAGAGGTAGATGTTCGTCAGCAGGAAGTACAGGAGAAGGACGCCGATCGTCCAGAACATCTTCGTCCGGAAATGGACGTGGCCCTTCGGCTGGGTCACCGCGGGCATCCGCGTCGTGAGCGGTTTCAGGCCGTACAGCTTCGAGCGGGAGCCGTTGTAGGAGAGGCCGAGGTAGAGCAGCCCGAGCACCGCGGCGACCGCGGCGGCGACCAGCCCAAAGGCCAGGATCGTCGGCTGCTCCCAGAACCAGAGGATGGAGAGGATGACGACCCCGAGCACGAGGAGCGGGAACGCCCAACGGCGATCGCGCGGGATCTCCTCTTCCGCCATGAAACGGGTGCGAAGCCGGTCCCCGATTTATATAGTCTACGGGGTGGCGGAGGACGGCGCGACGGCGGGGGGCGCGTCGAGCACCGTGACCTTCTCCCGGGCGTGCTTCGACGCGTGCGCGACGTAGACCTTCCAGCTCCGGGCGCTCTCGCCGCCTCCGAGGAGGCGGTCGACCCCGAACTTCGCGAGGTCCGCGACGAACGTCTCCCCTTCCCGACCGAGCGCCCCGGCCGCCTCGAGGGCGGGAACGTACCGGTCGAGCTCGCCGACGTTGAGCGCGCTGGGGCGCTCGACGATCTCGGGCGGGCGCTTGAAGCCGTGCCGGCCGAAGTGGTCGGGCGCGTAGATGAGCATCGACTTGAACTTGTACTTGTGAAGCCCCGCGTTCCCCCGTCCGCCCTGCTTGCCCGCGCCGCGGCCGGCCTTGATCCCGCGACCGTGGGTGCGGAGCCCCCGGAATTTCCGTGTACGACTCGGCATCGAATCTCTCCCTCGGTTACATCATCCGGCGGACCAGGTCGTTGACGGCCCGCCCGCGGTACCCGAGCGCTCCGCCCAGGGAGTACGCCCGCTTGGTCGACCGCCAGCCGCCCTTCGGCGCCTTGAGACGGAACAACGGCTTCAAGCCACGGACCCGGGAGATCCCCTGCTCGGCGACGAGCTGTGCCACCTCGGGGAGTCCCTTCGCGCGCAGGACCTCCTCGATCGCCTGGTCGGTGAGCTTGCTCCCGTCGACGGTCTCGCCCCGCTCGCGCAGGAGAAGGCCCACGGTCTCGGGGTCGGCCTCACCCCAGGTGACGTACCCCTGCACCCGCGTCAGCATCCCGCCGACGCTCGGCGCCTCGGGGAGGATTGTGGCGTGGTTGGCCCGGGTCAGATGCAGGTACTGAAGCGTCTCGACGACGTCGTGCCGGGAGTGGATCGTACCCCGCACGCGGACGACCATCCACGCCATGTTACCTTCGGCCCCCTGCCGGCCCGGGGCGTCCGCCCGAGGGCGGGCCGCGACCCCCGCCCGGACCGCCGCGCCCGGGCGGGCGTCCGCCCGGACCTCGGCCGCGACCGCGGCCGCCGCGCATCGGGCGACCGGCCCCCTCTTCCTTCGGGGGCAGGATGGAGACGCCGACCGGTCCCCGGACGACCTTGAGCCGCTGGGAGTCCTCGGCCGGTACCTTGAGCTGGGAGAGCGCGACCAGGGCTTGGTACGCCGCCTGGGCGTAGTTGACGGTGGTCTTCGTGTGACCCTGGGTGAATCCCCAGGCATCGGTGATGCCGGCGAAGCGCAGGACCGGCTTCGCGACCGCCCCGACCGCCAGCCCGACCCCCTGGGGCGCCGGCTTGAACGAGACCACGACCGAACCCGAGCGACCGACGGCGAGGAACGGGACCGTGTGGGCGCGTCCGCACCCGCACTCCCAGCTGCCGCAGCCGCGCAGGACCTCGACGATCTCGAGCTTGGCCCGGTCGATCGCCCGACGGATCGTCGGACCGACCTCGCGGCCCTTCGCCCGGCCGAGCCCTACGAACCCGTCTCCGTTCCCGACCACGACCGTGACCGCGAACTTGAACCGGCGGCCGGAGTCGGTCATGCGCTGGACCATGTTGACGTCCAGCACCTCGTCGTGAAGGTTCGGGAGGAGCTTGTCGACGATCTGAGGCTCCCGGAGCGGCAGGCCGCTCGCGAGGGCCTGGCTCATCGTCGTGTACTCGTCGCTCGCGACCCGGCGCCCGAGCTCGGTCTTCGGCACCCACGGCGGCGGCGCGGGAGCGCCCGGCCCACCCCCGGTTCCGCGGAATGGCGGCTGGGGTCCCTGCATTGCGGCGCTCACGCGGCGGCCTCCGGCCGGGCCAGGAGCCCGGGCACTTTGAGCTTGTACGATTCCATAGGTTGGGGGAGCTTCTTCGGAAGGTGGGTCCCGTTGAGCCGGTCCGCGCTCGGGAATCCCTTCTCCCCGTGCGGGATCTCGAGCCCGGCGTCGATGAGGCCCTTCAGGGTGGCGGAGAGACGGCCCCCCGTCGTCGGGTGGCGAAGACCGGTATCGAACACCGCGCTCTCCGCGCCGGCGCTCTTCGCGCGCAACCCCGCGAGGTAGCCCGTGAGGTAGGCAGCCGGCGTGGAGGCGAGGCTCTCGGACGGGAACTCGAGCCCCGCGAGCTCGCCCGATTCGGCCTGGGCCAGCACCCGGTCCCCGACCGGGTCGAAGGTGACGATCGCGACGCGGATGCGGTGCTCGCTGAGGCGGACAACCGCCCGCGGGAGCCCGGACTTGAGGAGACGCAGGCGGACCCGGTAGTCGGTCTTCCCTTCGCGACGCCGACGGAACGGGACGCGATAGCGGGGGCCGACGCTCATGGGGACCCCTCGGGAAGATGACCGGCGAGGCGCAGGTTGACGAGGAGGTGGGCGCGGCTACGGAACATGCCGCCCTTGGCCCGCCGGAAGAACTCCCGGTAGACGCCGGGCGGGATCCGCTTCTGGTCCCGGAGCTCGCGCAAGAGGGCGCGCTGCGCCCGGATGCGGCGGATCCAGCGGGACTTCCGCGAGAGGCGCGAGGCCGGGGTACCGCGTCGGGAGCCGGGCCCGGAGTGTCGGCCCTTGCGGACCTCGAGGGCGTGGCGCCGCGCGCGGCCCCGGGACGTCCCGGCGACCGGCATGCGACGAATGACCCCCGCCTTGATCGCGCTGCGGATATCCGAGCGGGTGACCGCGTCGGCGAGCTCTTCCTGGCTCGCCGGGTCGATCCAGACACGGCCCTCGCCGCACTTGAGCAGCGCGGCGGCCATGCGGCGTTGGTTCGAGAGATCGGGCATGGGAACCTCGCTACGCCTCCTCTCCTTTCGCGATGGGGTTGAGCACGCGGATGCCGAGCTTGCGCGCCTCCTCTTCGAGCACGAGGCGGCGGCGCGTACCGACGGTCCGCCCGATGACCGCGGCGTCCCGCTGGCCGTCCAGGCCCTCGAGGTCTTTCGAGGTGCGCACCACGATGGGGCGGAAGCCGCTCGGGACCAGGCCCCGGACCCGCGCAGGGGAGCGGTACCCGACCCGGACGATCTTGGGCCGGTAGCCGTAGTGACGCCGCTGCTTCGACTGAAGGCCGCGGGGCCGTCGCCAGGCGCCGTCCCGCCCGATCCGCCAGTAGCGGTTCGCGGCCTGGCGGCCGAAGATGGGCCGGCGTTGGTCGAGCGTGCGCCGGGCGAGGAGAAGCCGGGTGGATTCGTCCGAGAGCGAGGCCCGCTTCGGGGTCTTCGTTGTCGGCTCGGTCGCCTTCGCGGCCGGAGCGGCGGGGGCCTCCTTCGCGGGGGGCGCGGCCTCGGCGGAGCGCGGGCGGCGCCGGGCCGGCCGCTTCGTCTCGGGACTCTCCGCGGCGGGCGGGGTCGTCTCCTCCGCCATTAGCTCGCCTCCTTGAGGTGGGCCCGCTCGATGAGGTAGATGCCGTCCTGGAAGACCCGGGGATCGTAGTCCCGGATTCGGGTCACGCGCTCGATGTTGGCCGCGCTCTGGCCGACCTGCTCCAAGTCGTGGCCCGAAAGGGTCACGATGTCGCCCTCGACCTGGGCCTTCGTGCCGGGGCTGAGCCGCGTCGTGCGGGGGTACTTCTCCCCCAGGAAGTTCTCGATGACAAGCTCCTCGCCCCGCACCTGGACCTTCATCGGGAAGTGCGCGGCGACGACCTTCATGCGGGCCTCGACCCCGCGCGTCAAGCCCCCGCCGATGTTGCGGAGGTGGGCCGCCCAGGTCTTGAGCAGCGCCTGGGACTTCTTCCGGTGGGCCGGCAGGCGGAGCTCGAGGGTGGCCGAACCGCCGGCGACCGAGAGATCGATCACGTCGGACGGGAACGGACGTTCGACCGTGCCGAGCGGTCCCTTCGCGCGAAGGCGGCCGGCCTCGACCTTGAGGCTGACGCCCTTCGGCAGGGCGATCGTTTCGTGGCGGCGGTCGGGCTCAGTAGACATAGGCGAGCAGCCGACCTCCGATCTTCATCTCGCGGGCCTGCTGATGGGAGACCACGCCGCGGTTCGTCGAGAGGACAAGGATCCCGAAGTCCTGCGCGGGCAAGAAGCGCGACTCGTAGCGCTCGAGCCGGTCGTGCGCCACCGAGAGGCGGGGCTTGATCACACCGCAGGAGTTGATCCGGCGGGCGAGGCGGACGTCGTACTTACCCCCACGACCGGTGGGGACAAAGGTGAACTCCTCGATGTAGTGGTGCTCGCGGAAGAGGCGCAGCACCTCGGCGATCAACGTCGAGGTGGGGGCGATCTCGACCGACGGCTTGCCGTCGCGGTCGGCGTGGCGGAGCGCCACGAGCGCATCGTTCAGTAGGTCGTGTTGCATCGTCGGCCCCTCCTCACTGGTACTTGCGGAACCCGAGGTCCATGGCGACCTCGCGGAAGCATTGACGGCAGAGGTGGAGCCCGTAGCGGCGGACGATCCCGCGCTTGCGGTCGCAGCGCAGGCACCCCTCCTTCCGTCCAAAGTTCTTTTTCGGCTTCATGGCCCCCTCACTCGAGCAGCGTCACTCCCAAGGACTGCGTCAGGAACCCCCGGGTGTCCTCCCGGTTCGAGCGCAGTGCCTTCGGCAGCGGCCGCGATTGGACGCGGCGCTGGCGGATACGGTAGCCGGCGCGGCCGAGCTCGACCGCGACGTCCATCCCGTGGATCCCGATCTGCGGGTCGTACTTCATGCCGGCGAAGTCGGTGTAGTCGGCGATCCCGAACGAGAAGTTTCCGTTGCGGTCGATCGAGTCGACATCGAGCTGGCGGTCCCGCGCGTCGAAGGCGCGCTTAAGGAAATCCTCGGCCACGGTCCCGCGCAGCGTGACCTTGGCCCCGATCTCCTGGCCCTTGCGGATACCGAAGTCGCGGTTCGTGGAGTGGGCCCGCGTCGCGACCGGCTTCTGATGTGTGACCATCTCGAGGACCCGCGCGGCCTTCGTCCGGGCCTCACCGGACTCCCCGACGCCGGCGTTCACCACGACCTTGATCACGCGGACGGCCCGGTGCGGGTTTCCCGAGGGGGTTGGGGCCGGCGCCGTCGGCGCGGTGGAGGGGGATGCGCTCATCGGTCGGCGGCCTCCCCGATCGTGACCTCGGGCGCGTTCTGCCCGACCACGAAGACATACTCCTTGATCGTCGAGAAGCCTTCCTTGAAGTGGACCAGGTTCGGCTGGGAGGAGTTGCGGACCTCGACCCGTTCGACCCGGGCGAGCTCCCCGACATGCGAGCCACCCGAGACGTAGGCGAGCGCCCCCGGCGCGAGGCGAAGATGCTCCACGACCTTCTGGTCGGGCAGCGCGATCTTGACGGAGTCCCCGACGCGGTAGGGGCTGTTCGCCGGCACGAGCAGGTTCCGGCCATCGTGGAGCGTGACCTCGACCTTCCTGCCGTGCACGGCATGCTTGAAGCGGACCCGGCCGAGCTTCACTGCCGCCTCGGTCGACGGGATCGAGACGAGCGCGAGCTTGCCGTGCCGGTCCTTCATGACCCGGTAGTGGGCGTCGAGCGGGGGCGCGAACGAGATCGTGTCCATCAGGCCGAGACCCCGATCGAGGTCTTTCGCGACCTTTCCGTCGACCTTGATCGACCCCGAGCGGAGGAGGATCCGCGCCTCGCGGGCGGAGGCCACCACTCGGCGGACGTCCCGCAGGACGAGCAGGAGCGGCATCGACTGGTCCTGGGCGTGGGGCCCAGGCCCGGGGCGCTTCAGCCACTTCGTCCCCTTGCGGGGAACGGTCCAGGTGCGCGGAGCGGCGCGGCGCTTCAGACGGAACGTCATGCCTCGTCCTCCTCCGTTTCAGCGGCCCCGGGGGTCGGGGCAGCAGCGCGCTTCGTCCGGGCCCGCTTCGGGGCGGGCGGCTCCGCGGGCTCCTCCGGGGCGGGCGTCTCGGCCGGGGCCGGTTCGGGCGCGGCGGGCGCCGGCGCGGCCGACTCTTCGGCCTCCGTCGCCTCGCCCCGCTCCTCGGGGGTGACGTCCTCTTCCCGGACCTTGAGCGCGCGGCGGCGCCACGGGTCCGAGAGGTTCAAGCGCGTGATCACGAGGTGGCCGGTGCGCAGCGCGAGCGGCTTCAGCTTCTCGTCCGCGGCCTTGAGGGTGACGTTGTCGAGGGTGACCGAGTAGGAGCGGCGGTTCACGCGCGCGACCCGCTCCTCGCGGCCGACAAAGCTCCCCGACAGGACGCGGACCGTGTCGCCCTTGCGGACCGGGGCGGAGCGGCGACGGAAGCGGGCCCGCAGCTCGCGGGAAAGGAGCACGTTCATCCGGCGGCGACGCTCGAACGAATCGGCGGTGTAGAGCGCCTTCCGCTGGCGCCGTGGGGAATGGGGAGAGGAACGCATGGACCTTCCTAGAGGATGATCGAAGACGCGGCCGCGATGCGCGGCCAGCGTTCGGCGGCCTCCTTCGCCACGGGCCCCTTGATCTGGGAGCCCTTGATCTCGCCCGTCTCGGTCGTGATGACCGCGGCGTTGTCCTCGAACTGCAGCCGCGAGCCGTCCGCCCGGTGGATCGGGGAACGGGAACGAACGATCACAGCCGACAGTACCTGGCGACGCATCTCGGGCGTGCCCTTCTTGACCGAGACGATGACCAGGTCCGCGATACCGGCCCGCGGGTAGCGGCGGTGAGTGCCGTGCCAGTTGCGGACCGCGATGATCTCGACGACCTTCGCGCCGGTGTTGTCGACACACTCGAGCCGGGCTCCCTTCGGAAGGCCCCGACCCCGTCGGCCGGCGAGTCCCTTCATGCGTCCTCCGGGGCCGGGGGTTCGGGGGCCCCGCCGCTCGGGGTCTCTTCCCCGCGCACGCGATGGGCCGCCTCGCCGAGGTCCTCGACGATGCAGAAGCGGACGAGCTTGGAGAGCGGGCGGGTCTCCGCGATCCGGACCCGGTGGCCGGCGGGGACCGCGAGGCACGGCGGGGCGTGGGCGAGGTAGCGTCGCCGCCGCTTCTCGTACCGTTCGAACTTGGCTACCGGATGGAGCAGGATGCGCTCGACCACGGCGGTCCGCTGCATCGAGGTCGACACGACCGTACCTTCGAGCAGCTGGCCCCGCACCGGGAGGCGTCCGTGGAAGGGGCAGTGCCGGTCATCACAGACCGTCTTCGGCGCCCGGACGTCGAGACCGATGTCCCGGGCTCGGCGAGCTCGGGTGGTACGGGTCGGCGTCATCGCAACCTCCGAGGGCCGACGGCGAGCAGGCGCTTGGTGCGGTCCTCGGGACGCACGCGAAGGGCGTCGCCTTTTAACGGTAACTCTCCGATCGCGAGCCCGATCGATCCCTCGAGGCCGGCCTTCGGCACCCGCACGAGCCGGGCGCGGTCGGTCCGGCGGATCACGAACGTCGAGAGCGTCTCGTCGACGAGAGTGCCGTCGAACGGGACCGACTGGCCCGGCGCGACGCGCACCGACACCGGTGCGCCCAGGATCTCCCCGGCGAGCGCCTCGCGCGCGGCGCGAGAGATCGGTTCGGGCGCAGTGACAAACCCCGGCATCGGAACACCTCGTCGCCTCCTACGGACGGCGGCCCTCCTGGGCGATGCGGGAGCGCTCGTTGAGTACGGTGAGGGCCCGGGCGACGTTCGTGCGGAGGGCCCGCATGCGGCCGGGGCTCGGCGGCGCGCCGCCCATGGCGGCGACCCCGCGCTCGCGCAAGAGGTCGTTCTCCGCGTCGGCCACCCGACGACGGAGCTCGTCGTCGGCGAGGGCGCGCAGGTCCTTCATGCGGAGCAGCGCCATTACTGGACCTCGGGTGCCGCCGCGGCCTCCGCGGGCACGGCCACTTCTTCGACCGGCGGGAGCTCGGCCGGCGCGGCCTTCGGCCGCGCCTCGACGCCCTTCACCACGATCTCGTCCGGCAGCTTCGCCGTCGGACGCATGATCCAGACGTTGACGCCGATGACGCCCGGCTTCAGCCGAGCCTGGTAGAATCCCTTGTCGATCCAGAGATGTACCGCTTCCCCGCAGTACTTGATCGTCCCGGCCTTGAACCGCTCGGTGCGGTGCCGCTCCCCGGTGAGCTTCCCAGAGAGGATCACCTGGCAGCCCCGCGCGCCGGACTCCATGATCCGCCGCACGGTCGAGTGGCCCGCCCGGCGGAAGTGCCAGCCGCGCTCGAGGGTGGAGGCGAGCTTCTCGGCCATGAGCTGGGCGTTCAGGCTCGGGTTCCGCTCCTCCTGGACCTCGATCTGGGGATTGTCGAGCTGGAAGCGGTGCTGGATATCCTCGGTGAGCCGCTTGATGAGCTCGCCGCGGTGACCGATGAGGATCCCGGGCCGCTCGCAGACGAGGGTGACGCGCGTGCCCATCGGGGTCCGCGTGATGTCGAGCCCGCCGAACCCGGCGCGCGCGCTCTCCTGGACGAGGTAGTCCTTGAGGAGGACCCGGCGCATCTGCTCCTGAATGACCTTCCGCTCGGCGCTCATTCGGCCTCCTTGCGCTCGGCGAGAACGATCTCGATATTGGTCGTCTGCTCGTTCCACTGCGTCGCCCGGCCGTGCGCCCGCGGCATCGAGCCGCGGCGGATCTGACCTCGGGCGCTCGCCGCGACCTTCACGATCAGCCGGTCGGTGTCCAGGCCGTCGTACTCGGCGTTCTCCCGTGCGTTGTCGAGGACCTTGAGGATGTTCCGCGCGACCTTCGTCGCGTAGCGGCCCGGGCCGGTGCCCGTGTGGTGGGCCGTCTCCTGGTTGTAGCGTCGGAACGGGATCGCGCGGCGCTCCGCGATCGCTTCCTCGAGGACCGAGCGCGCGCGCTCGACCGGCAGCCCGCGGATCGCGTTCAGCACCTCGTAGGCCTTCTTCGGGGAGATCGGGAGCTCCACGCCCCGGGCGCGGGCCACGCTGACCCCGCGCTCGTCCTGATAGGTGTACCCCCGCATCGATCGAACCTCCCTCTCACTTCAGCGGCATGAACTTCGACGACCGCGTCGCGCCGACGCCCGGGCCCGAGTGCTTCTCGAACCGGCGGGTCAGCGAGAACTCGCCGTAGTAGTGCCCGATCATCTCGGGTCGGACCTCGACCTCGGTGAAGGCCTTCCCGTTGTGGATCGCGACACGGCGCCCCACGTGGTCGGGGAGGATCAGGGCGTCCCGGCAGTGGGTGCGGACGACCTTGCCGGCCGGGGTCGCGCGGAGGCGCTCGAAGAACTGGGTCGTCTCGAAGTTGAAGCCGCGCCGGATGGAGCGGCGCGCGCGCGCCGTCAGGAGCTTCGCGAGGTCTTCCAGGCTCATGGCCTGGAGCTCGGCGAGCGTGTGCCCCCGGTACGTGAACTCCCGCTTGCGGCGGGCCTCAACCTTCTTTCCCTTGCGTGCGCGTGCCATGATCGATCAGACGCTCCCGCGCTGCTGGCGCGCCCGCTTCTTCCGGGTGGAACGGGAGAACCGGCCGACCTTG
>JAKACD010000018.1 GCA_021821785.1 Thermoplasmata archaeon | reverse complement strand
ACCCTCGGCTCGCGAAGAATCGGAGGCTCGCGGACGGTCGCCGAAGGCCCGCGCCCCGAGGAGGAGCGCGTCCCGGGCCTGCGCCTCGGAGAGCAGGAGGTCGAACAGCCGAGAACCGCTCCCCCGACCTGGATGCGACGGGGCGTCCGACACACCGACCTGGTACTTCCGGGGACGATAGTTCTGGGAAAGCTGGTTCATCGCAGCCTACGCGATCGGGTGATGGGCGTTCGGCGCCTCGGCCAGGAGCACCCGTCGGAACAGCGGTGGGGGCGAGAAGCTTCGGACGAAGTGCCTCAACTCCTCGGCGCTGCGGGGGTTCTCGGGATCGACGAGGGTGACGATGCGGGCGATCGCCGGATAGTCGTCCTCCCGAGCCTCGCGGATGTCCACCCCGTCCCCCACGTTCCCCCCCTCGGTAGACGGCGGCGCGCGGCAGTCCCCCGCGTCGCCCGCACGCGACCGTGGGTTCATATACCCGAAGAAGGATATGTCATTCGTCAGACAAAGCAGGGGATGTTGTCTGACGAGCATGGTCGATACGTCGGAGCGGGTGACGGTTCGGATCCCGCAGGAACTCCTCGAGAAGCTGAAGCAGATTCAGCAGGCGAAGAGCACCCCGACGATCTCCGACACCATCCGGGAGGGACTCGAGCAGTACATCGAGCTGAATCTCCCTCCCCAGAACATCCGTAAGGTCGTGGTCGAGCTCTCCCGCCAGGACAACAGCCGGCTCGAGGAGTTCGTCCGCGAGGGGAACTCGGTCAGCGTCGACGATGCGGTCCGCTCGGCGGTCCGGGAGTACATCCGCAGCCGCCTCGAGCAGTTCGGTCCCTCCGGGCGTGCCCCGCGCCGCGAGGGCGAACCGGTGGCGGCCGAGGGTTCCCCTCCGCCCTAGGCGGTGGGGGCGCATGTCGGCCGATCGGAACTCCAACGAGTCGTGGGCCGCCCTCGCGCTCACGCCGGGGATCGCGGTCGTAGGCCTCGGCGGCGCCGGCAGCGAGGCCGTTCACGACCTGGTCGGGCTCGGGATCCCCGGGGTCCGCACCTTCGTGGTCAACACCGACGCGAAGCATCTCGTCCGCATGAGCGCGGAGGAGAAGATCCTCCTCGGTCAGCGCGAGCTCCGCGGACGGGGTAGCGGCGGCGACCGGGCGAGCGTGCTCCGGGCCGCGGAGGATGGGAAGGAGGAGATTCTTCGACGGCTCGCTCCGTTCGAGATCGTCTTCCTGCTCGCGGGGCTCGGCGGCGGCACGGGCAGTGCGCTCCTGCCCTTCCTCTCCCAGGAGCTCCGGAAGACCGAGACCCTGCCGATCCCGGTCGTCTTCCTGCCGTTCCAGGTCGAGCTCGAGTCGAACCCGAACCGCCGGGAGAACGTACGGGCGACGATCGACGAGCTCGAGGAAATGGGCGGGCTGCTTCTCGCGATCGCCAACGAGAAGCTGCGCCGGTTCGAGCGTCTCCCGATCCATCGGGTCTTCCAGGTCCGGAACGCCTACCTGCACTCCCTCGTGGCGAGCCTCGTCGATATGGTCGAGAACCCCTCCCAGCTCAACGTCGACCTCGCGAGCCTGAAGAACCACCTGCGCGAGGCGGGCCTCTCGACTCTCCTGGTCGGGGAGCACCACATCTCCGAGCCCGACCGGCTCGTCTCCACCGCCCTCGCCGAGTCGCTCCTCGACTATCGGCTGGCCGAGCGCTCCTCGGCCCTCGTGCACCTCGACGGGGGCTCGAACCTCACGCTCCGAACGCTCGACCGTGTCCTCCGCTCGATGCGCCATGCCCTCGGCAACCCCGAGCGACTCGTCTTCGGCACCCGCATGCGGGCCGAGCCCCGGGAGGTCGTCCATCTCACCGCGGTGGTCGGGGGGCTGCGGCCCCGCACGGTCCGGGATGCCCTCGGCAGCCCCGGGGTCGACCTCGACCCGATCCTCGCCCGTTGAGTCTAGCCCGGCGCGGACGCGGCCGACGCCTCGCGCAGGTCCAGTTCCCGGTGCACCACGTCGATCACCTGGCTCGTACGAAGCGAGCGGGGCCCGACCGAGAGGCGCGGGATCCCGCTCGCGGCGAGCAGCGCGGTCTCCTCCGGGGAGGGGTCGTACGGGTCGGAGACGACCGCGGCGATCTCGCCCCCCGCGACCGACCAGGAGGTGATGGGAGCCCCCGCCTCGGTCAACCAGACCGCCCCCGGGCGGCGAAGGTACTCCGCGAGCTCGGCCATCGGCTCCGTCGGGGCGACCGTGAGCCCCGGGGAGGACTCGAACTCGTGGGGGAAGCCGGCGGAGCGCACCAGGGCATTCTTGAGGAGCGCCGCGGTCGACCGCTCGTCCGGGTTGAGGTAGCGGAGGCGGGCCCCGAAGAGGGAGATCCGGCGGGCGCGGGGCGGCGGCTCGGCTACGAAGAGGACCGTCATTTCGGTATCCCGGCGCAGGTCGTTCGAGAGGGTGAAGGCCGTCGATACGGCGCGGGCCACCTCGTCCATCCGTCCCGCGCCCCCCGCGAGGTCGTTGAGGGTGAACGCCCCGGACGGCGGCACCCGGTGGGCCAGGAGGAGGAACCGGCGCATGCGGCGGAACGAGGCCGCCGGACGATTAACGGTTCGGGCCGGTCGGGGGGAGGGCTCAGTCGCCGCCGACGCTCGGGCGTCGGCCCCGGGTGGGCGCCTCGGGCGGTTCGGGCGTCGGGTTCTGCCGGCGCTCGAGCCAGATCTCGTCCCCGAGCTCGTGGTAGACGGCGTGCGCGGGCAGACCGGTGCCGTGCTCCCCGTGCGGCAGGAGGAACGCCCCCGAGCGGTTGTGGTTCGAGGAGTAGACCACGTCCTGCTCCCCCGCGGCGGCCATCGCCGCCGTCTCCTCGCGGGCGAGGTCGAAGATGCGGTCCTTGCGGAACATCCAGTAGTGGATCCGCCACTCGCGGCCGTCGTAGAGCGTGGTCTCGTCCCGCTCGGTCTCGAGGATCCCGGTGTCCTCGAGCATGTAGAACGTGTCGCGGTCGTCCGGCTCCAGGACGTTGTCGATGATCCGTTCGTTGAAACCGAAGAAGTTCAGGACATGGGCCGCGATCGATCGCGCGTCCTCCGGGCGCATCCCCTCATGGCCGACCGAACGTCGGATCGCCTTCGCGAGCGAGTCGAAATCGACCGGTCCAGCGACGTCGGTAAGCGCGGCGTCCGTGGGGATCCCTGCCCGGGTAGTAGTCACGTCTTCCTCCGTCCGAAGCGGGACGGGATTGCGGAGGGTGTAGCGCGCTCCCGAAGCCGACCTAGAGGCTCCGCGGTCCGTTCCCGGCATGGTACTAATCTATCCTTTGGGTCTCTATAAATAACTTCGGAATCCCGCTGGGGAACCTTTCCCGAGGGACCCCGTTTACAGGACCACTCGACGACCGCGACCGACCCGTTGGAGCGCCTCGACCGCAGGGCGCCACTCTTCCGACTCGATCCGATAATCGAGCTCGGCGAGCTGGGCGAACTCCCGGGGGAAGGGCAGGAGCGACTTTGCCACGTACACATGGGCGAACGGGGCGCCGGTGGGGCCGGTCCAGCTCTTCCCCGCTTCGACCACCGACCGGTACTCGTAGTACTCGGGCGCGGGAACGAACCAGAGAAGGCTGTCGTCGGTTCCTCGAAGCCGGGGGCCCCGCGAGTAGACCTGGAGCCCGAGATGCTGCACCACGGGGGCCGGGAGGGTGAACAGGTGCCGGTCCCCGGGTCGGGCGGAGGCGATCAATCGGTTCCGCACCGTCTCGACCGCGATTGCCTCCCGCGCCGGCTGGCTGGCTACGACGCGGGCGAAGCCCGGACCTCGGGCCAGGAAGGAGATCGTCCGGCTCGCCTCCATCGCGGGGCCGGACGGCTCGGGGTGGAACTGGAGGAGGTCCGCGACCTCCCCCGGCAGCTGCATCGTGAGCCAGGTCGGATGGGTGGCCCGGACGACCACGTACTCCATCGTTCAAGCTCTTCGAGCGGGCTGATGCTATAAGAATCCTGTGCACCGGGCCGGCCGCCGTTCACGGCCGAGGGCGAAGTGCCCCGAGCGCGGCGACGACGTCCCGGAAGTCCCGGGTCTCGAGCGCCAGGTCGGCCGCCGCCCTCACTTCGGGGAGGTGGGAGTTGAGCGCGATCCCTCCCCCGACCTGCCGGAACACCTCCGCATCCGACCAGCCGTCGCCCACATGGACGACTCGGCGGGGATCGACCGCCCCACGCTCGAGGAGCTCACGAAGCGCCCCGACCTTGTCGGCGTGGACCGAGCTGGCATGCCCGATACGGCCGTCCGGTCCGACCGGAACCGTGACCCCCGCGCCGTCATCGAACCCGTAGGTGCGACGGTAGAAGTCGACCACATATCCCGGATTGTGGGTCAACAGCAGTACGCGCACTCCTTGACGGTGGAGGTCGCGAATTCCCTCCCCGATTCCCGCGAGCTTCGGGGTGCGGTCGACCACCGCATCGACCTCCGCCACGGTCCGGCCCGTCGCGAGGTCGAGCAGGATCGCGAGATGTTCGTCCTCGCCCTCCTCGTGGGCGAAGAACCGCCGTTGGGTGGCCGCGAATTCCGCCTCCCGCCCGAACGCGTGCGCGATCTCCCCCCATCCGTGGACGAGCGTCAGCGTCCCGTCGATGTCGACGGTGAGGATCTGCCAGGCGCTCTCGGTCACCGCTCAGCCTCAGGAACGGCTACCGATCCCCATGAGGATCCCGCCGACCCAGAGCGCTACGATGCCGACCGCGGCGACGGGAAGGGTCCGGGCGAGGCCCGAGGGCGAGGTGGGGAAGAGGAGCACCAGAAAGAAGAGCCCGACCAGGGTGAGGAGAAGACCCACGCCGATCCGGGCCTGCTTCGACCGGCGGGGCCCGGCGGATCGCACGTCGGCCGTCGGTCCGTCGACGGGTTCTACCGCGTCCGAGGGCACGGTCGGCCAGTCAGGCGCGCGGAGATAACCCTACGCCATCGCACGGACCCCCTCCCCAGAGAGGGGAACCGCGATGCTCAGAGCTCCCGAGGCGGAAGGGCCGACTCGAGGGGGCGGTGCGCCGCGTGCTCGTCCCGGGCCCGACGGAACGGGGAGACGCGACGGACGAAGGGCCGGGCCCCGATGGGGGCGACGAGCGTGGTGACGAGGCCGACCCCCGCGATGATCGTGAACAGCTCGGTCGAGATGAGGCCATCACTCAGCAGGATCACTGCCATCGCCAGTTCGACCGCGCCCCGGCTCGTCACGAGGAAGCCGGCCGCGAGCGCCTCGTTCCCGGTCCATCGAAGGCCCCGGGTGACCGCCGCTCCCGTGGCGGCCTTGGAGGCGATCGCGAAGACCGCGAGGGCGACGAACGCGAGGAGGGCCTCCGGGGACGAACCGAGAAGGCGGAAGTTCATGCCGAACCCGACGAGCGCGAAGAACAGGGGCAGGAAGAACCCCCACGTGATCGCTTCGAAGACGAAGCTGATCGACCGGTGCTCCCGCCTCCCGGCGCTCTCGGGAGTGATAAGGAGCCCGGCGTAGAACGCGCCGACCAGGAAGGTAAGACCGAGGAACTGGGAGTAGAGCGCGGCGCCGAGAGCGACCACCATCAAGACCGCGAACCCGGCCTCGCGCGTCCTCCAGGACTCCCGGAACCGCTCGACCCACCGGTCCCAGAGGCGCACGCGCCGCAGGCTCCGAAGGAGCGTGTGGACGGCGAGCACGCTCGTGAGGAACAGCGCGACCGTGAGCACCGCGATCGCGACCGCGATCCCGGTCGACTGGGGGTCGCCTTGGACCCGAAGCAGGACCGCGAACGTCGTCACGGCCGCGAGCTCGTTCACGAGGGAGATGTTCATCAGGAAGCTACCGAACCGGCTCTCGAGAAGGCCGAACTCCCGGAGCATCACCGCCAGGACCGGCAGCGCCGTGATCGAGATCGTCAGCGAGATGAACAGGGTGCCGAGCAGCGACTCGGCCGGATAGAGCAGATGGACGACGGCGGCCCCGGTCGCGAACGGACCGAGGAAGATCGCGATGCCGGCGATCGTGCCGGCGAGGCCGGTCGACCGGATCTGCTCGGGGGTCACCGCGAGCCCGGCCATCATCAGGATGAAGAAGGTGGCCAGGAACTGGAGGCTCTGGAACTGGCTGCTCAAGCTCGAGAGCCCGAGCGGCCCGCCGAGCAGCGTCGGCCCCAGGACCACGCCGACCAGGAGTTGCCCGACGAGACTGGCCTGCCCGAGCCGGGTGAAGAGCTCCCCGACGAGGACGGCCGACCCGATCAGGAGGAACAGCCCGACGAGAAAGAGGGTCGTCGCATCCAACATGATCGCTCTCGTTCGTGCTCCGCCACCGAGGCAGGTCCCGGGACCCCGTTCCCTCCCGTGGGAGGCCGCCCGGACCCTCGATGAGCCGAGGTCCTTGGCCCGAGGAGCCGGAGGGCGGGCATAACTAGGTTTGTCCCCACGCGCGGCGGCCACGGGCTAATGAAGGGCGGGACGTTCGGGCCGGCATGCGCGTCCGCCCGCCGCCTCCGCCGAGGCCCGGCCCGCACGAGCGCCGGACGGCGGTCGATGCGCGGCGTACGCGCGCGGTCGAGGAGCCGCTCGATGTTCGACTCCGGCGCCGGGAGACCTACCCGATCCTCGAGGTCCGCAATCCGCTCCACGGGACCGCCTACTGGGTCCTCCTGCCGGAATTTCCCTCCGCGGACTCCGCCCTCTGCACGTGCACCGACTTCGCGCGACGCGATCTCGGGACCTGCAAGCATATCGAGGCCGGCCATCGCTGGCTCTCGGACCACCCGGACGCCCCGCCCCTGCTGCCGCCCAGCCGGTCTGGGCTCCGCGGCCCGGCGCTCTGGAAGGAGATCGACCGGCGCCAGGCGGCCGAGCGCACCGGGGCCCCGCTCGGCGGGAAAGCCCTTCGGCGCATCGGGGCGGTGCTGTTCGACCGAGCGCTCGGACGGGCGTGAGCCGGCCGATCGACCGGTGCCCGGGGGCGAACGGAGAGCGCCGAGAGGGATGGGCCCCGCCGCAGTGAGAAGATCAGAAGAGAGAAAGGGTTGGTCCGGGGCGCCGGGACGGAGCGTCTAGGTCGACATGCCCGGCGCGCTCTTCAACGCCCGGATCTTGTAGTACTCGGGGTCGACGATGACCTCGCCGTTGATCCCCATCGTCTCGATGGTCTTCAGCGGGGAGCCGTTCGACTTCTTCGCCGCCTGCCAGTCGGGGATCGGGATCGAGAACTTCTGCTCGACCTCCGTCCGGTAGATCGGGCCCGAGTTGTACGAGCAGAACGGGATGACCCGCCCGTCGGGAACCGCGTAGTGGATGTCGCAACGCATCAGGCGCTGGATATCGTAGTCGTAGGCGTCCTGGAAGTGCATGTTCCCGATGTAGAGCGTGCGCCACGTGAACTTCGCGAGCGCCTCCTTGTTGCCCTCGGTGAAGATCGCGGCGATCATGCGGACCGCGTTCTTCTCGTTGAGCCCCTCGGGCGCCTTCGAGAAGTCGAAGTACTTCGCGACATCGTGGAGCAACCGCGCCCCGGCGACCGCCGTGCGGACCCGCGCGAACCGCGCGTCCCGGTACTTCTCGATCATCGACTCGACGTTCTCGAAGAACCCGTCGACATCCATGAACCGCGGGAGCGGCGTGATCTTCTGCCCGTCCTTCGAGACGAACGCGAAGGTCGCGCAGCCGCAGCCGGGGTGGGTCGTGAGGGTCATCTTCTCCTCCCCGTGGATGATCGACGCGAGCTCAGAGATCGGCGCGACCGACGGGACCGGGAAGAAGTCCGACTTCTCGAACGGGCCCTCCGTGCAGAGGATGCGGACGAGGTCCGACTGGGTGAACCGCATCTGGAAGCGGTCCTTGTCCGGGATACGGGCCGTGAGCGCGACCGGCTGGAAGTTGACGCCGCGCACGACGTCGATGTTGTCGATCGCGAACTTCACCGTCGGCCAGATCTCCTTCTCGTTGAACCCGCCGACGAGCGTCGGGACGAGCACGATGGACAGCGGCTTGTCCGGCTTGCCCGCCGCGAGCTCCGCGGCCGAGGAGTGCGTCTCCCGGGCGGCCTGGATCACCTTCTGCTTCACCTTGAACAGCGGGACCCCCCGCACCTTGCGGTAGATCTCGTCGTCCAGGCCGTCGAACTGGAGATAGAGCGTGTGCAGCCCCGCGTCCCGGCACGCCTGGGCGAAGCCGGGCTCGTTCGCGACCCGGATCCCGTTCGTGGCAACCTGGACCTGCTTGAAGCCGAGGTCCCGGGCCATCGAGACCGCGTCCAGGAAGAGCGGGGAGAGCGTCGGCTCGCCGCCCGAGAACTGGACGGCGACCGTGCCCACCGGCTTCTGCTCCCGGAGGGTCTTCAGCATGAAGTGGATCTGCTCGCGGGTCGGCTCAAAGACGTAGCCGGCGGCGTTGGCGTTCGCGAAACAGACCGGGCACTTGAGATTGCAGCGGTTCGTGAGGTCCACCAGGGCGAGGCCCGTGTGGGACTTGTGGTGGCTGCACATCCCGCACGTCGTCGGGCAGCCCTTGAACTTGTCGTAGTAGGGGTTCTCGTAGCCGACCCCATCGTGGGCGTACGCCTCCATCCGGAGGTAGAAGTCGACGTCGTTCGAGATGATGTCCCAGAAGTAGCCATGGGTCCGGCAGGTCTTCTCCATGATGACCCGGCTGTCCTTCTCCCGCACGATCGCGGGGATCACCTTGATACATTCGGGGCAGACCGAAGCGGTCTTCCTGGGTAGACCCCGGGGGGCCTGGAAATCCTTCATCACTCGCGCCGGCATCTTCTGACCTCTTTCCTTGGCCCTTCCGTCGGTCAGGCCTACGCTGCTCACCATCAGGGCTCTACATAATCCATCTGTCGCCCTTGATGCGACATAACCGAGCTCCCGTGAGGGAGAGTCGCACGGTCTCATTCGCTACAAACTTCGCTAGTTCCCCTCAGTACCCCCTTACCCCCACGCAAACCACCCGACAGCTTATCCTCCGCGGGGACTTCGATCGGCCGTTCATGACCCCTCCCCGAGCTCGCGCCCGCATCGCACCGTCCCGGTCCCGAAAGCGGTCCCGGAGAACGGCTCGACCGAAGGGATTCGTCGGTCGGGATGCCTCCCCGGTCCTGGAACGATACCCCGCGAAGGACCCGAGCCTGGCTCCCCGCGGACCCCCGGTCGCCCCGGCACCGCCGCCCCCCGCGCCGTCGCCCCCCGTCGCCCGCGCAGTGCCCGCCACGGGACCGAGTCCGACCGCCACCCCTCCCGCCGCGAGCGGAGCTTCGAAGACGCCCTCGGCCACGCCCCTGATCACGCTCGATCGGCCGTTCGACCTGGACGGGTTCTCCTCGCTCCTCGGGGAGACGTCGATCCGGGTGACGGTTCCCCGGGACGACCTGCCCGAACTGCTCCGCCGGGTCCTCGACTTCATGGGATTCGGGATCTACGTCTACGCGATCAGCGTCCGTCCGGCCCCAACGGAACTGCTCAAGTCGTTCGTGGTCGAGCTCCGACGGGTCGACTTCCATCCCGAGAAGGGGAGCTGGGAGCCGTTCGTCGAGAAGGGGGTCGGCGATTCCCCGTACTCGGACCGGTCCCCGCCGCCCTGAACGCGACGCCGCCCCGCTCCTCGAAATCGACCTTGTCCACCCCGTGGACCGCGCCCTACCGAAGGCGAGCGTTTCTCGGGGGTCCGGGCGCAAGCGAACCTAATCAGGGCCATCGGGTTGGTCGTCCCGCGGGGAGAACCATGATCTCGGACCGTTCGGGAGAGGAGCGCTGGCTGGTCGAGCTGCGCGCGTTGCGAGAGGAGCTCTCGGAGCTGAGGGCGGAGCAACGGGAGATGGCGAAGGCGATCGGGGAGCTCGCCACGACGTTCCGCAACCTCGCGACCCACCTCGGCATCGCCGCGGAACCGTACGGCCGCAAGGGCACCCAGCGAGACGCCCGGGACCTGCCCGGCTTCGGCTAGGCGAGGCTAGGCGGCATGCAGATCCGGTACACGATCCGAGCGAGCGAGCCGCTCGAGCACCGGGGACGTTTCGCGATCGACCTCGACGGCGTCCAAGCGCCGGCCGTCGACCTGGTCCTGCCTTCGTGGGTCCCCGGCTCCTATCACATCCTCCCCTACTCCCGCACGTTCCGCGGGTTGTCGGCGCGGGCCACCGATGGCGGGCCGGCCCTTTCCGTCGACCGCGTCGACAAGGCCCGCTGGCGCATCGCCACGGCGGGGGCCCAATCGATCCATGTCGAATATACCGTCTATGGCCACGATCTCGTGACCGAGGCCTTCGACCTGACCCCGGAGCACCTGTTCGTGAACGCCGCGCTCTGCCTCCCCTACGTGGACGGCCACCAGAACGACCCGGTCGCGGTCACCCTCGAGATCCCGCCGGACTGGCAGGTGGTCACCGAGCTCGAAGAGGTCGGACGCCATCCGCCGCGGTACCGGGCCCCGAACTACGACACCCTCGTGGACGAGCCGATCGACGCGGGCCACCCGGTGGTGCTGACGATCCGTCCCGCCGGCATCCCGCATCGGATCTCGATCTGCGGCGTGGGCGGCAACTACGAGGCCCACCGGCTCGAGGAGGACCTCGGCAAGATCGTGGAGGCGACCGTGCGGCTCCTCGGGGATTCGCCGCTTCGGAGCTACACGTTCTTCTATCACCTCACCGACGTGCCCGATGGCGGGCTCGAGCACGCGAACTCGAACTCCTGCGTGATCTCGCGGACCGTCTTCGCGCCCGCCGAGAACTACCTACGGTTCCTTTCGCTCACCAGCCACGAGTACTTCCACCTCTACAACGTCAAGCGGATCCGCCCGAAGGTGCTCGGCCCGTTCGACTACACCCGGGAGACCTACACGCGACAGCTGTGGTGGATGGAAGGGGCGACCGACTACTTCGCCGACCTCGTGAACCTGCGGGCGGGCCACCTCACCCCCAAGAAGTTCCTCCAGGTCCAAGCCGATTACATCAAGCGCCTGCTCGAGACACCGGGGCGCCACCGCATCAGCCTCGAGGAGGCCTCGCTCATCTCGTGGGTCGACCTCTATAAGCCGTTCGAGGAGTCACCGAACCAGACCGTCTCCTACTACCTCAAGGGGGGCCTCGTCGCGATGGTCCTCGACCTCGAGATCCGCTCCCGGACGGAGACCCGGGCCTCGCTCGAGACCGTCGAGCGCCTCCTCTGGAACGAGTACGGCAAGGTCGGCCGGGGGCTCGAGGAAGAGGAGCTCTTGGCGGTCGCGAACCGGGCCACGGGCCTCGACCTTACTGACTCCTTCGACCGGTACGTCCGCGGAACGGAGGAGATCGATTTCGACGCCGTCGCCCGACGAGCAGGCCTCTCGTTCGGCCCGAAGCCGAAGCCGGCCGAGGAGGAAGCACCGGAGCCGGGGTACCTCGGAGTCCGGGTCGAGAACTCGAAGGGCCTCGTACGCGTGCGGCACGTTCTCGCCGATACCCCGGGCCGTCGGGCCGGGATCTCGGCCGGGGACGAGATCGTGGCGATCAACGGCAGCAAGGTCACGTTCGAGGACTTCGAGAAGAGCCTCCTGCGCTACCCCCCCGGGACCCCGGTCGAGCTCGCGCTGTTCCGCCGAGGGTATCTCACCCGGGTGCCGCTCTCGATGGGCAAGAGCCCCCCCGAGAAGTACGGCTTCCGTCCGCGGGACGGCGCGACCGACCTCGAGCGGACGGTCTACGAGAGCTGGCTCGGCGCGAAGTGGGAGCCGCCCGCGAAGAGCGAGCCGGGCTAGCTCGGGCCGCGCCGCGACTCCGTCGCGCGGGGCACCGCCTTGCGGCCGTACCGCCACTCCCCCTCCGTCGCGTAGAGGCGGCGCAGGCGCGTGTCGACCCGATCCCCGATCCGCACGCGCCCGGGCTCAGCATCGGTGACCTGGAGGGTGACCCGCTGGCCCGGAGCGAGCTCCGCGAGGACGACCCCGTACCCTCCCTGGGCCGTGACCTGGGGGTCGAACTCCGTCGGCTGACCCCCGGGGCCGATCACGGTCGCCGCGACCACGAGGGCGTCGTCGCGGGGCAGGCGTCGGCTCCGGAGCCCCTCCCGGCTCCCGCACCCGCGGCAGCGCCCCCGGGCGGGGAAGGTCGTCGTACCGCAGAACGGACACTCCTCGGCCTCGAACCGCCACCGGCTCGGGAGGTTCTCGAGGTACCGCGGGCGAGACACGTAGGCTCCCTCGGAGACCGCGAAGCGGGTCTCGGCGGGCGGCGCCCCGACATCGATCTGGCGCTCCGACCCGGGTTCCCAGTCCCCGATCCATCGAGCCGATGGAGCCGCCTCCCCCAGGGCCCGGCGTACCGCGCGGGCTTCCGGGAGTCCGCTAGAGGTGCCCTCGGCCGGCGGAGGAAGCTGCCCCGCAATCGCGGTGCCGCCATCGCCCAAGAGGAAGGCCACCGCCCCATCCTCGGCCTTCGCCACGGCCGTAGGGCCAGTTCGACGGCTCGGCAGTTCGGCCAGGACCACGAGGTGGGCCGGCCCCCCCGCCGGCTCCGCCCGCTCGAGCGCGCGGCGGAGCCCGGCGGGACCGCCCACTTCCCGGTGGAGCGCCACGGGCGTACCGAGAAGGACCGGGAAGGCCCAATCGAAAGCGGGATCGAAGTCGCCGACCAAGTCTATCGGGATCGGCGCTCCCGACGGGACCGGGTCGGGGAGCACCCGTTCGAGCGCCGTGGCGGCCAGCGTGAAGAGGTCCTCGTCCGCCGCGGCACGGGCAGGCCCGGGCCGGTCGGCCCCGGGGGAATACGCCGCCGCCCGCACGAGCCCGACCATCGAACGACCTCCCTCACCCGGCCGCGAAGATCCCCACGGCCGCCGTGGCTCCCGCGCCTCCGACGTTATGGGTCAGGGCCCGCTCGGCGCCCGCGATCTGGCGGGGACCGGCCTCGCCTCGGAGTTGGCGAAAGACCTCGTAGACCTGGCTGACCCCGGACGCGCCGATCGGGTGCCCTTTCGCCTTGAGGCCGCCATCGGGGTTCACCGGAAGCGAACCGGTGCGTCGGGTCGCGCCGGAAAGCGTGAGGCGCGCGGCCTCCCCGGGTCCGGCGAAACCGAGGTCCTCGAGCGCCAGGAGCTCGGCGATCGTGAAGCAGTCGTGCACTTCCAGGAACGAGATGCTCCGTCGCTCGACCCCCGAGTCGCGGAACGCCTCCTCCGCCGCGCGGCGGGTCGCGGCGAAGCGGGTGAGCTCCCCCCGCTCCTGAACGGCGAGATGGTCGGAGCCCGCCCCCAGGCCTTCGACGTAGACGGGCGAGTCCGTGAACCGTCGGGCCCGGTCGGCCCGCACGACCAGGACGGCGGCCGCCCCGTCGCTCACCGGGCAGCAATCGAACAGCCCGAGCGGGTCGGCGACGCGGGGGGCGGAGAGGACCTGCTCCCGCGTCAGGACCTTGTGAAAGTGCGCGTTCGGGTTGAGGGCCCCGGCCGCGTGGTTCTTCACCGCGACCTCGGCGAGCGCCTCGGGGCCGACCCCGTGCTCGGCGAGGTACCGAGAGGCGATGAGCCCGTAGACGCCGGCGAACGTGAGGCCCGCGAGCCGCTCCCACTCGGTGTCGCCCGACACCCCAAGCCAGTACCGACGCCGGGCGTTCGGCATGTCGGTCATCTTCTCCACTCCCGCCACGAGCACGGCCTCCGCCGAGCCCGCGGTCACCGCCCGCACCGCCGCCCTGAGGGCGAACCCGCCCGAGGCACAGGCATTCTCGATGCGGCTCGCGGCGACGCCGGGCCGGCCCATCTCCTCTGCGAGGACAGCGGCCGAGTTCCCGATCTGCCAGCCCCCGAAGCCGAGAGAAGCGAGGTAGACCTCGCCGACCTCCGATCGGTCGATCCCGTGGTCGACGCTCCCGAACGCCTCATCGACCGCGGTCCGGAGGAGCGCGCGGGGGCCCGCCTCCAGCGCGCCGAACCGCGTATGGCCGGCCCCGATGATCGCTGCCTTCGCTGCCAACCGTCCCGGCCTCGCGAACCGTCTTATCGGCGGACTCTTTTAAGCCTCGTGACTCCGGGTCCAGTCGTGGCGAACCACCCTCCGATCGTCATCGGCGTCTCTGGGGCCAGCGGAGCCCCGATCGCCGTGCGCGTTCTCCGAGCGCTCCGGGAGGCCGACCGGCCGGTCGCGCTCGTGGTCTCGGACGGGGCGGCTCGCGTCCTCCGCGAGGAGCTGGGGCTCGGGGTCGAGGCGCTCCAGGCGCTCGCCACCGTCTCCTACGTCGACTCCGACCTCGGAGCGCCGATCGCGAGCGGCTCGAACCGGACCGGAGGGATGGCGATCGTCCCGTGCTCCTCCAACACCGCGGCCCGGATCGCCCTCGGCCTCGGGGACACGCTCTTGACGCGGGCGGCCCAGGTCCATCTGAAGGAACGCCGACCGCTCCTCCTCGTCCCCCGTGAGACCCCGCTCTCCACCCTATTGCTGCGTCATCTCCTCACCCTGAGCGAGCTCGGGGCGGTCGTGCTCGCGGCGTCCCCGGCCTACTACCTCCGCCCGACGACCATCGATGAGGTGACCGACTACCTCGCCGGCAAGGTCCTTGACCACCTCGGGGTCCCCCACCAGCTGTACCGCGGCTGGAAGGCGTCGAAGGGAGGCGAATGAACCCCCGACTCGCCCGGTACGCCCCGTGGCCGTTCGTCGGGATCGCCGCGGTGCTGGTCGTCCTCATCCTCCTGACCCCCGTGCTGATCTCGAACGGACCCCCGGGCCCGAGCGTGCTGACCCAGGCCTCCCTCACGGTCGACCGGGTCGCGGGAGTGTCCGTGACCCACTTCTACGTCCGGGCGCTCGGTTCCACCGTCCGCTACGATGGCATCTGGGTCGGCGCGACCACGAACTTCGCCTGGGACGGACAGAGCGCGATCAACTGGTCCGCCGTCCACTTCTCGACGTTCTGGAACGCCTCGGACGTGGTCGTCTTGAGCTTCGCGAGCAGCAGCAACCCGATCGCGCTCAACATCACGGCCTACTATACGAGCCCCTCGGGCTCCGCATTCTATGTAGGGCGCCTCGCGTTCTACGTCACCGCCGCTCCGTCGGGCTCGGGCGAAGTACTCTATGCGGCGAGCGGAACCTCCGGGGTCGTGGTGGCGAGCTCCACGACGGTCGATAACTCGAGCCTGCCGATGGTGATCGTCCTCTCCGCGGCCAGCGTCCAGGGGGTCATCCCATGAGACCGTCCCGCGTGGTGGTCCTCCTCTGGGTCCTCCTGATCGCGGTGCTGCTCGTCATCGAGTTTGCGGAAGTGACGCATCTCTTCACGCTCCCGGTCCAGTCGGTGATCGGCGACCCGCTCTCGTTCGTCTTCGCCTTGGTGTTCACGACGATCCTTGCGCTGGTCGGAGCGATCTTCATCGGGATCTACATCGCGAACCGCCTCCTGAGCCCGACCGGCTTCACGGCGTTCGAGGAGGAGATGCTCCGCATGCGCAAGGAGGTCGAGGAGCTCGCGCACTCGGTCGCCGAGATTCACCAGGCGGTCACCCCGGGGGAGCCGCCGAACTCCGAGCCCGAGGAGGACACGTGAAGGTGCCGGTGATCGACAACGGGGGCCAGTGGACCCACCGCGAGTGGCGGGTCCTGCGCGATCTGGGTGCGGAGACCCGCATCGTCCCGAACACGACCCCGTTCGAGGAGCTGGACGCGGATGGCATCGTGCTCTCCGGTGGCGCGCTGAGCCTGGAAGGGACCAACTCCCCGCTCGGCGCGGTCGATGGCTGGATCGACCGGGCGGCGGTGCCCATCCTGGCGATCTGCGTCGGCCACCAGTTCTTGGCGCGGCACTTCGGGGGGAAAGTGGAGCGCGCCGGGGCCCCCGAGTTCGGCTCGGTCGAGCTCACGGTCGATCGCCCCGACCACCCGCTCTTCACCGGGCTACCGTCCCGCCTCAAGGTCTGGGCGAGCCACAACGACCAGGTGGTCGAGCCGCCCCCGGGCTGGAGCGTGCTCGCCCACTCCCCCGCCTGTGCCGTCGAGGCGATGGCCCATCCGAGCCGGCCGATCTGGGGGGTCCAATTCCACCCGGAGGTCGAGCACACCGAAGGAGGCCAGGAGATCTTCCGGCACTTCCTCTCGGTCTGTCGGCGCTAGTCGCCCTCGGGAATAAGTATCCCTCGCCGCTCGCGGGACCATGGCGCGTATCCACCGGGGCTCGGGGGTCCGTGAGCACGACCTCGTTTCCCGGGCCCGCACGCTCGCCGGGACGACGGCGCCGCTCCTCCCACGACTGACCCAGGAGTGCCCGCCGGATCGGTTCGACCGCCGCCGGGACGAGCTGGAGGAGGTACGGGCGGCCCGGGAGGACGCCCATCGACTGGAGAAGCTGAGCCGACGCGGCGATCCGATGGCCCGGGCGTACGCGGGCCTCTTGCGCTTCGCGCTCGAGCCGTCGACGCCGAACGTCGTCTCCTTTCCTCTCCCCGGGGGGGAGGTCTCGTTCGCGCCCCTCGCCCGGACCGACCGGGAGGCGGAGGTAGCCGTCCAGCAGTACGACGACCCGGCCCGCCTGCTGCTCGGCTACATCGACTGGGCCCGCAAAGGCCTCCACTTCTTCGCGGGCAAGCGCACCCTCTGGTGCACCGGTCCGTCGGCGCGTCCGCCCGAGGAGTTCCGGACCGAGAAGATCGCCTCGCTCCCCTACCGACTGATCGAGGACGCGGCCCACCACCGCTACGAGTGCCCGCATCTCAGGGACGGGGAGCAGCGGCCCTATCTCGAGGTCCAGTGGCGCGGCGCGGGACTGGCGTTCCGGGTCTGCCGGAAATGCGCGAAGGACGACCGCCACCTGCTCTCGAGCCTCTCGGACGGCACGGCCAGCCCGGACCCGAGCGAGGAGTTCCCGCTCGGAGTCGCGCTGAACGCCCGCTGCGATGCGGGCGCGGAGTGCGTCCACGCGTCGCTGCCGGACCTCGCGCGCGGCACCGCCCGGGCCTACGAGCTCGGTCGGCTCTCCGACGCCGCGGTGATCGATGCCTACCTCGCCGAGATCCGACCGCGAATCGACCGGAGCGGGCGGCCGGTGCTCGTCGCCCGGGGTGTCTGCTACGGCGCCGACCTCCCTCGGTTCCTGACGGCGCTCGGGCCGACCCCCGCCGAGCGCCGGGCCCTCGAAGCCGTGCTGGACGGCTGGTCGGGTCCCTTCGAGGTCGACGAGCCGAGCGCGAGCCGGGCCTTGGAGCGGCTCTGGCCGGAGCACGCGGAGGAGATCGTCGCCACGATCGTGGCGGACCCGGCCGAGGCCCGCCGCATGGTGGAGGACGCCCGGAGCGCCCCCGGCCGGATCGCGGAGATCTTGAAACGCGCGCAGCGGCAGAGCGAGGAGCGCGAGGTGCTCGAAGCGCTGCCCCACTACTCCCGCCTGGTGCGCGAGGCGGCCTGGGTCGACCGGGTCGCCCGGGAGTACCGCACCCGCCACGGGGGCGGCGCCGAGCGGGCGATCCTCCAGTCGCTCCCCCGCGAAGGCAAGGAGCGCGGCCTCGCCTACGGATTCCTGCTCGCGCTCGGCCGCGCGAACGCCCACGCCTGGCAGTTCTCCCCCACCGAGAAGGAGTTCGGCGCCTCGCTCGCCGAACCGGCCCACCTGCTGCTCGCCGCCCCCGAGGGCCAGTACCACGCCGCGCTCGACCGCCTGCTCACGCTGGCCGGGGTCGTGGACTGGGGGACCCGGGAGCCGTAGGAGCCGAACCGGCGGCGGCCCGGGCCGGGCCGCGCGACGTTTCCCACCCCTTCCGGCGCGACCGCGCGAACCTTCCGGACGATGGGTAGGCAAAAATATCCGACCGGTGTGGGGTTTACCACCCTCGCCGGGACCTTCGTAGAGGTCTCGCACCGGGAGCAGGGACGTTGAGCGCCTCCGAGACCACCGCATCCACCGCGATCGTGGTGGCGGGGGACGAGGAGACGCGGGTCCTCCTGCGGGGACTGCTCCGCCTCCATCACTTCCGGGTCGAAGGCGAGGCGGAGGGGGCCTCGCACGCCCTGGAGCTCCTGCGCGACCGTCGGCCGCACCTGATGGTCGCGGACGTGAACCTCGCGGAAGGAAGCCCGTCCAGCCTGGTCGAGGCCGCCCGCGCGCTCCTGCCGTCCCTACGCGTCATCCTGGTCGCCCCGGCATCCCGGCCGCCACCGGCGCCCAGAGACCCGGGCCCTCGCCCCGATGTCGTGCTGCTGCGCCCCTTCCGCATCCGCCAGTTCGCGGATGCCCTCCTCCCCCCCGGCAGCGAAGGCGGGCTCGGCCGGCCCTCCTGAGCTGGCCCTCCGGCTACCCGGGGCCTACGCGAAAGCGCTCGAGGGCCGCCGCTTCCTCGAAGTGGAGCTCGGGCGCCGGGACCACGACCGCGTGCATCGGCGGGCCGAAGTCGACCGACCGAAGCCGCTCGAACGGGCCGTAGAACCCCCGAACATCGTCCCGGCCGACGCGAGCCGCCACCGCGATCGGCGCGTCCTCGGGGATCTTCGCCCCTGTCGGGTCCCGCTCCCGCAGGATCGTGAGCGCCTCGGACGCGGTGAGGTAGCGCCCCTCCTCGGGGCGGAGGTCGAGGAGGAGGAGCGTATGGAGCCCGTTCGCGCGGTTCCCCGAGATCTGCTCGAGCGGCGAGGTCGGCGCGAACCCCGACACGGGGAACGGCAAGGAGACGGTGCGCCCGAACCGATACGGCATGAGCCCGAGGAACCCGGGTGCCGCCGTGAGGATGCTCGCGTTCGGAACGTAGCGCCAGGAGTGGCCCTCCCGCTCGGCGGCGAGCCGGAGCGCGACGTGGGTCGTCGCCGCGAACGGATCGCCGACCACGAGGAGCGCGACCGTCTCGGTCCGGGCGAGCGCGGCGAGGATCGGACGCTCCGACTCGAGCTCGGCCCGCCCGAGGCGCTCGATCGGTCGGCCGAGCGCGTCCCCGAGCCGCTCGATCGTGCCGGGCGGCGCGGTCGCCGTGTACTCCTCCGCGAAGACGGCCCCCGCCGCCCGCAGCGCGCCGAGCGCGCGGCGGGAGAGCCCCTCCTCGTCCCCGAGCCCGAGGCCAACGAACACCAGCTCGCCCATCGGACCTCGGGCCGCGACTACCCCCGGACCGCCATCACGGGGCACGGGGCGGCGCGGAACAGTTCCTCGATGAACCGGCGGGTCAACAGGGGACCCCCGGCGCGGTCCGCTTCCTCCCCGACGACGAGCAGCCCGTACCGTTCCCGGGCCGCGGCTTCGAGGATCAGCTCGGGAAGCTGGTGGCGACGTCCCAGGATCGCGCTCGGGAAGCTCGTGCGGCGCCGCTGGATCAGCGTGCCTCGGGGTCCCCTCCCGTCCACCCCGGTGACGTCCTCGCTCGGGCCGGCCCCGATCCCGAGAGCGATCACCGGCACGCCGCCGTTGCGGACGGAGAGATCTTCCGCCACCTGCGCGGCGGTTGGGCTCGGTCGCTCTCCGAGGATGGGCAGCAGGATGCGCGGGATCCGGTCGGCGGCGAGACCGAGCCGGTTGAGCACGAGCACGTTCGCGCGCGCGTGGTGCAGGATACCGCTCGCCGTGTGACCGACGAAGGGGTTGCGACTTCGGCGATTCCCGCGCAGGGTGAGGAGGATCGCGTCGACGCCGTGGGACTCCGCGCTCTCGAGGATCTCCCCCGGGACGTCGGTCGCCGCCCGGACCTCGGGGTCGACCTTCACATCGAGGGCCGCGCCGGCCTCGTGGGCAGGGACGACCATGTGGACCGAGGCCCGCCACTCCCGGGTCACCTCGGGAAGCGTCGTGGTCGGGATGACGTGGAGCACGCGGATCTGGCCGTCGGTGTCGAGGAGCATCGCGGCGAACCGGATCAGCGGCCCGACCTCGGCGGGTTCCTGGACCGGGACGAGGATCTGTCGGTACATCGTTACCGCCCGATGAGGGGGAGGAGCGCGAGGTCGAGCTCGAGGACGTTCACGTACGCCACCCCGACGAACGGGAGTTCGGGATGGGCGATATGGTTATTGACGAAGTCGGTCAGGAACCCGACGGTGAGGTTCGTCGCCGCGGCGACCCGCGGGATCTGCACGAGCACGGCCTCCGGCACGAGGTCCGGGTCGAGCGCGGAGCCGGAGGGCGAGACGAGCCAGAGCGAGAGCGGCGCGGTGATCGTGTAGTTGCCGTACTTCTGCATGTACTGGACGGTCTCGTTGATGAGCGCCCGCAGCGCGGGATCGCTCGGTCCCGGCGGCGCGGGCGTGCCGTTCAGGAACGAGTAGTCGGAGAGCGACGGCCGCTCCCAGAACAGGTACGGGCGGCTCAGGTTTTGCGCGATCAGGCTCGAGCCCACGAGGGTGCCGTTGTAGTACAGTAGCGAGCCTCCGGCCGCGCCCGGATCGACGACCTCGGCGATCCCGGTCACGACCCCTGGATAGGCCACGCCGGTCAGGAGGAGCATCAGCGCGAGGAAGACGAGGGCGGCCCGCAGGTGGCCGACCATCGAATGCGCGCGGGAAGGACCCGCCGCCGACCCGGCCGCCATCAGATCCCTCCGAGCGGGAGGAAATGGGCCACCGCCACGCCGAGGGTGTGATAGATGGGCTGTGTCGAGAGCCAGGCCAGGAGCGTGTAGAGGAGCTTGATCCCGACGAAGGCGCTGACGAGCCCGCCGAACCCATAGAAGACCAGGTTCCGCCGCAGGAGGTCGATCGCCGAGCGGGGGCGGAACGGGACTCCGACGAGCGCGAGAGGGATGAGGATCGGGATGATCAGGCCGTTGAACAGGAGCGCCGATAGGACGGCGAGCTGGGGGTTGGCGAGCCCGAGGACGTTCATCACCGCGATCCCCGGGAGCGAGGTCGCCCCGGACGCGATAAAGATCGCCGGGATGATCGCGAAGTACTTCGCGACGTCGTTGGTGATCGAGAATGTGGTGAGCGCTCCGCGGGTGATCAGGAGCTGCTTGCCGATCGAGACGACCTCAATGAGCTTGGTCGGGTCGTTGTCGAGGTCGACCATGTTCCCCGCCTCCTTGGCGGCGCCGGTCCCGCTGTTCATGGCGAGGCCCACGTCGGCGCGCGCGAGCGCCGGGGCATCGTTCGTCCCGTCCCCGGACATCGCGACGAGGCGGCCTTTCCCCTTCTCGCGCTCGACCAGCGTCAGCTTGGTCTCGGGCTTCGCCTCGGCGACGAACTCATCGACCCCGCTCTCTCGGGCGATCGCCGCTGCGGTGAGGCGGTTGTCCCCGGTGCACATGATCGTGCGGATCCCCATCGTCTTGAGCTCGCGGAGCCGGTCCCGGATCCCCGGCTTCACCACATCCTTCAGGATGACGAGACCCACCGCCCGGCGATTGCTCGAGATCACGAGCGGGGTCATGCCCTGTCGCGATGCCTCGGAGGCGGCCGTGCGCAGTTCGGGGGGGAGGAGCGCCCCGTAGGTCTCCATGGTCTTGATCGCCCCCTTGTAGACCTCTGTCCCGTCGGCCAGCACGATCCCGCTCATCGGTCGCTCGACCGAGAATGGGAGCACCTTGTACTGTCCGGGCTCGAGCCGGCGGGTCGGCGCGTTGCGACGGGCGGCGAGCCGCACGATCGAGCGACCTTCGGGCGTATCGTCCAGGCTCGACGAGAGCAAGGCCGCCTCGAGCAACTCGGGAGGCGGGACCCCCGGGGCTTCTACGAACTGGACCGCGAGACGGTTCCCGACCGTGATCGTGCCGGTCTTGTCGAGGATCAGCACGTCGAGGTCGCCGGCCGCCTCGACCGCCTTGCCCGACTTCGCGATGACGTTCGCCCGCGCGGTCCGATTGATCCCCGAGATCCCGATCGCCGGGAGGAGCGCCCCGATCGTCGTGGGCATCAGGCAGACGAACAGCGCGACGATGGTCGCGAGGTCGACGGAGACGATCCCCGTGACGTCGGCGAGGAAGATGAACGTGATCACGACCGTGAACAGCGCGATGGTGAGCGCGGAGAGGAGGACGAGGAGGGCGAGCTCGTTCGGGGTCGGCTCCCGGCCCTGCCCCTCCACGAGGTGGATCATCCGGTCGAGGAACGACTGCCCGCGCACGGCGGTGACCCGCACCTGCGCAGTCCCCTGGAGGACGCGCGTGCCCCCGAGCACGCTCGTCTTGTCGCCGCCGCTCTCCCGCGTGACCGGCTCGGACTCGCCGGTCATCATCGACTCGTCGATGAGGGCGACCCCGTGGATCACGTCCCCGTCCATCGGCACCGGCTCGCTGGCCCGGATCTCTACCGTGTCGCCGACATGGAGGAGGTCGGAGGAGACCCATCGGTCGGAGCCGTCGGGCATGATCTGCCGGGCCCGGATCCCGCTGCGGATCTCGCGCAGCGCATCGGCCCGCGCCCGGCCCTGCGCCTCCGCGATCGAGGTCGCGATGTTCGAGAACCACAGAGTGAAGAACAGTACGAGGGTGACCCACAGGAAGTAGTTCGGGTTGTAGGTCCGCGCGAGGTCGGGGAAGGCCCCCGGGAAGAGCGTCAGGACCACCAGGAACAGGAAGAGGACGTAGACCGAGAACATCACCGGGTAGCGGACCTGCTTGCGGGGGTCGAAGAGGCGGAAGGAGTCCGCGAGGACCTTCCGCACCGAGGTGTGCGGGGTCCGCCGCACCGGAACATGCGCGCCGGGTTCCGCCATGGCTAGGGCCCCCCGACGATCTGGGCGAGCGGGCCGAGGGCGATCACTGGCAGGAACAGGAGGACCGAGATGATGATCAGGAACAGCGTGAGGTAGACCGTGAACGTCGCGCTCGCGGTGCGCAGGGTTCCCGGCCCGGGGGGCAGGATCTCCTCCTCGGAGAACATCCCTCCGACGGCCAGCATCGCCCAGATCGGCACAAACCGCCCGACGAGCATGATGACCCCCCCGGCGACATTGAAGAACGGTGTGGTGTCGTTGAACGAGCCGGAGGACAGCGCGCTCCCGTTGTTCGCCGCTTCGGAAGTGAACTCGTAGAGGATGGACGTGAACGTGTGGGCGGAGGTGGGCACGGAACCGCTCGTCGTCGAGGCGAACCCGCCCGCGACCGCGACGACGAAGGGGACGAGGATCAGGGCCGGATGCGCGAGGAGCGCGAGCGCGGCCCATCGAATGTGCCCGGTGGTGATCTTCTTCCCGAGGTACTCGGGCGACCGGCCGACCATCAGTCCCCCGACGAAGATCCCCAGGACCGCGAAGAGCAGCAGCATCCCGAAACCGGTCCCATCACCGCCCGGCGTGCTCTGGGTGAACATCCCGAAGAGGAGCACGAGCTGGCCCACCGGCGAGATCGCGCCGATCTGCATGTTGTTCGCCCCCGTGTTCGAGTAAACGCTCGCGACCTGGAACAGGGAGGCCTCGGGCAGGCTGAAGCGGGTCTCCTGGCCGACCGGATAGCCGCTCGTCTGCGGCGCGAGCCCGGGGAGGCCGACGAGCGCCGGGTTCACCGCGGCCTGGTAGGCCACGAACAGGCCCATCGCGACTGCGAAGACGACGAGGATCGTCCCCATGAGCGGCCAGGCCTCCGGGCGGCGGCGAACGATCTGCCCGAAGGCAAACGGGGTCGAGAACGGGATCAGCAGCATCAGGAACGCGCCGAGCAGGTCGGATCCGGCGCTCGGGTTCGCGAGCGGGGAGGCGGCGTTCGCGCTGTAGAAACCGCCGCCGTTCGTTCCGAGCCAGGAGATCGACTGGAAGGAGGCGACGGGGCCGAGGAAGATCGGCTGCGTGCCCCCGGTGATCGGGTACGCCACGACATAGTTCTTGAACGTCTCCGGGACGCCGAGGAGGACCAAGAGCAGGGCGGCGAGCAAGGAGATCGGGAGCAGGACCCGGGTGATCGTCCGCACGAGGTCCACGTAGAAGTTCCCGAGCGTGCCGTCCTTGCGGACGAACCCGCGGATCGTGGCGGCCGCGACCGACAGGCCCGTCGCGGCGGAGACGAACAGGGCGAGCGGCCAAGCGATGATGAGCGATCCGAGGCTCAGCTGGGTCTCGTTGGTGAAGTGCGTGAAGTCGGTGTTGGTCGTGAAGCTGGCCGCCGAATGAAACGCGAGGTCCCAGCGCATCCCCGGCGCGAGGGTCGCGTCGAGCGGCAGGGCGTTCTGGAAGAAGAAGAAGAGATACAGGAAGGCGAATACCGCCGCGTTCACGAGGAGCACGGCGAACATGTACTCCTTCGCACGCATCGAGCGTCGGGGCGAGGTTCCGAGGAGACGGTAGACCGCGCTCTCCATCGGGTTCAACAGGACATCCCCGAAGGCCGGGCGGTCGAGGTAGACGCGGCCGAGGTACGCCCCGAAGAACGGGGCGACCGCGATCACGAGCGCCAGCAGGAAAAGGATGTCCCACAGCGACTGGACCGCGAGCACGCCCTTCCGTCCGTCTCAGAATCGCTCAGGGTGAACCATCGAGTAGGCGAGGTAGAGGACGAGCGCGAGGGAGACCACGGTGAGCACGGTCAGGCCGAGGTTCTGGGCCACCGCTTCGAGCACTCCCATGCCCCCTCGCCGGCGCGAGGACCCTGCGCCGGTTATTTAGCTTCCGTGACCGAGTCGCAGCCTCGCACGCCCTCGGCGAAGGTTTAAGATGCGCCGGCGGGCGGCGGCGACCCCTCGGATGGGCCCCCGTCCGGGGTCCGCGGTCGGGTCGCCCGCTGCCGGGCTTCGGCCGAGAGCCGTCGGACGATACGCCGCATCGCCTTCT
>JAKACD010000073.1 GCA_021821785.1 Thermoplasmata archaeon | reverse complement strand
CGGCGACGAACGTCGCGGAGACGGCGAACGGCTTTTCGCTGTCGGGGAACGTCCTCGGGCCCGCCTACCGGATCCAGGGCGGGAACTACTGGTGGGACTGGGGGAACGCCGAGAACCCGTACGGGACCCTCCCGTTCACGAACGTCTTCAACTACACGCAGAACGCGACGAACCTGCCGTCGGGGTATCCGGCGGTCGAGTCGAGCGTGCGCGTCGGCGGCGACTATGTCCCGCTCAGGGCCGGCTACCTCGGCCCGCCCGCCGAGAACGTGACGTTCACCGAGAGCGGGCTCCCCGCGGGGACATCCTGGTCGGTCGAGCTCGACGGGGCCGTGGAACGCGCCCTCGGGCCGTCGATCGTCTTCCCCGAGATCCGGGGGAACTACACCTACTCGGTCGGCGCCGTCGCCGGGTTCCGGCTTCCGGCCCCCGGGTCGGTCTCGGTGACCTCGGCCGCGGTCGGGGTCCCGATCGACTTCGTCCGGCTCCCGCCGCCGACCGTCTTGGTAACGTTCCTCGAGAGCGGCCTACCGGCCGGCACCCCCTGGTCGGTGACCGTCAACGGGACCACGAACCGGTCGACGACCGGCGCGATCGGCTTCGCGGAGGTCGCGGGGAGCTACGCCTACTCGGTCGGCGCCGAGCCGGGGTTTAAGGGACCGGCGAACGGGACGATCATGGTCGCCACCGCCCCGCTCGACGTGCCGGTCGCCTTCGTCGCGCGGCCGCCCGCGGACTATGCGGTCGTCTTTGCCGAGGGCGGCCTACCGGCGGGGAGCGCGTGGAGCGTATCGGTCAACGGGACCTCCGAGAACGGGAGCGGGCGGCAGCTCGTCGTGTCGCTCCCGAACGGCACCTACCCGTATTCGGTCGCGCCGACCCCGACCGGCTACCTGCCGACCCCGTCGAGCGGAACGGTCGCGGTCGCCGGAGAGAACCAGACGGTGGCGATCGCCTTCGCCCGGCCGGTCCTCGCCGCAACGTATCCGGTGACGTTCCAGGAGTCGGGGCTCCCGGCGGGCTCCCTCTGGTCGGTGTCGGTCCGCGGCTCGCCCGCGTCCTCCGATACCCCGTCGATCGAGTTCCGCCTCGCGAACGGCACCTACAATTTCTCGGTCTCCGGCTCCCCGTCGTCCTACCAGCCCGCGACGCCGAACAGCACCGTCCGGGTGAACGGCTCCGCCGTCACCGTCCCGGTCGCCTTCCGGTCGACCGCGGCCGGACCGGCCGGGACCCCCTCCTACCTCCCGTATCTGCTCGGGGGGATCGCGCTCGCGGTCGTCGCGGCGGTCGCCCTCGCGGTCGTCGTCCGCCGGCGAAATCGGCCGCCGGCGACGACAGCTTCGGAACCGGTCGGCCCGCGATAGGGAACGACCGGAACCCCGGCCGTACCGTCCCAAGACCGGGCCGCCGATCGCGGCCCCGCCTACGGCGGGACGTCGAAGGAAGAGGGTAGCGGTTCACTGATGTGAGGGACCTGAACGCGCGCGCGCGTTCGCCGAAAGTACCAAATCTAGCGAGCCGTTCACCCTTCGCCCGAGGGCACCGCGGCCCCTCGGGAACCCCGACTTCTCCTCGCTCCCGAAGACGAGGGCTCCGTCACCCTCGATCAGAAGCAACGACGCGAACTCCTACGGTGCTTCGAGCAGCAAGAGGAGGAGATTCGCGAACTCCGCCCAAAGCTCCGGTAGCGCGACCGGGAACTCGGCCAGCGCGAGAAGGAGCTCGCCGAGCGGCAGAGGGAGTTCGAGCGCCTCAAGCGCCACCTCGCCACCCGCGATGTCGCCACCCCGTCCTCGAAGAAGCTCCACCGTCCCGCAGCTCCCGCCGAGCCTCGGTCGAAGGGACGTCGGCCGGGCGGCCGGCCCGGCCATGTCCCCCACGGCCGGGGTCGTCCCGACCGGGTCGACGAGACCCTCGGCCTGTCGTTGGACCGATGCCCCGACTGCGGTCAGCCGCTCGGCGACCCCGCCCACAGCTACGAACGGTTCGTCACCGAGCTCATCCCGGCCTACCTCTCGGTCCTGAAAATCCTCGTCCGCCGCTGTTGGTGCTCCCACTGCCACGGGTTCGTCCAAACGGAGACCGACCGGGCCCTCCCGGGCCGCCCGTTCGGTCCTCGGCTCGCCAGCCCCCTTGTGCTGCCGTAGATGATGGGACTGCCCCGCACGACGGATCCAAGAGACGGGGACGGCGAGGGGCGGCCTCGAGGTGAGTGTGGGGCGATCCAGGGGCTCCTCGAGGCCTCCGCCGAGGCGCTCGGCCCCGACTACGAGGCGATCCATTGCCGAAGTGCTTCGGGCGCATCTCGTCCAGCCGGACGAGACGTCGATGAGGCTCGGCGGGGAGAACGGGTGGGCGTGGTCGTTCGCGACCGAACTCGCGGCCTACTACGAACTTGACCCGAGCCGAGGTCAGGATGTGGTCATGCGGGTGCTCGGGGCGGACTTCCATGGGACGGTGGCCTCGGACGACTGGTGCGGCTACAACGTGCTCAGGGGGAAGCGAGGGGTCTGCTGGATTCCCATCAACCGACACCTCCAAGCGGTGGAGGTCGCCCATGGGATCGAGCCGCGGGGACCGCGGAACCTCGCGCCACCGAAGTATCTCGGGCCGGGCATCCCCCGACCAGGTCCCTGACGCTCGCGGACGGACTGCGGGCGCTGCCCCGGGAGGCGGTCGACTGGTCGGTGAAGACCCCGGCCTCGGCGACCAGCGAGCGAGCGGGGCAGGCAGCCGTCTACGAGGCGCGGGTCCGTGCCCTCTGCGAACCGGACTCCGCCGACGAGGAGGTGGGGCGGATCGCGCGGAATCTCCTCAAGCGGATGCCGCACCTGTTCGAGTTTGTGCGGGACGCTCGGATCCCGTGGCCCAACAACGCGGGGGAGCGGGCGATCCGATCGATCTGCGTGAAGCGGAAGATGAGCGGAGGGATGCGGAGCGAGGTAGGGGCCCGGACCTACGCCCGGCTGAAGAGCGTGCCCGAGACAGCGCGACGGAAGGGGAGCGACTTCCTCCCGCTCGTCGCGGTGGCGCTCACGCGGGGCCGCGCCGGTCAGTTGTCGAGCGGCCGCTCAACTGCGTGAACGGCTACCGGTGGCGATAGCCCGCCGAAACCTGCCGGTCCAACCAGCTGCGGTGGGAGCCCGCTAACGCATGACCCTCCCAGATGTGGGTCATACCCGGGCACAACGGGACAAGCCCGAAACTGTAGACCCCACCTCCGTACGAGCTTGGGCCCAAGGTGTACGTGGCCATGTAGTCGAAGAACTCGTCGAACAATGACGGCCAGCTCCGATCCATGGATTTCCAACCTGAGCTGTCCCATCAACCGCACCGGGCCCCGAGTCAGTCGAAAGGGTCCCCTGAAATCGAAGGACCCCACGTACTGGTCGGGCGTCGAGCCATCGACCTCCACTCTAAGGAGCGTTAACTCCGACCAGATGAAAGAGTTTGGTGAATCGAAGAGTCCCAACTTTCGCTTCAGGATGGAGGAGCGTACGAAGAAGCCTTCGCCTTGTCTAAGGTATCGGGCAACAGGCAGAAGAGGCGCAGTCACACCCGATTGGTCGAAGGTCACAGAACCTCTCGCTCCGAATCCAAAGATGGAGGCCCGGGTCAGGGTCTCGTCCATCAGCCATATCGCGATGACCGCCCCGAGAAGAGCCAAGGAAATCCCGGCCAAGGAACCTAGGTTCGAGATCACCAACAAGACGATAACCCCGCCGAGCGTGATTCCGAACCCGATGAGGTTGTGAGTGGCTCGGGATCTACAGGGGATGGTCATTCGAGTCTCGTCGACTGCGACTTCGCTCGGTCTATTGATGCTCATGTCTTGGCTCGTGTCTCTGATGAGGTTAGAACCCAATCAGCCGACATTTGTAAGAGATTGTAGGTCGAAACACCGATGTCAATCGTATCCGCCCCAAAATCCGCTCCTGAAATGATCGCCGCCAGTTCGTTGTCGACCTTCCCAGTCGTTATCTCGTCAAAGTTGAGGTAAGCGGACCAGCTGTCGAGTACTATTGATGCAGTGTCACCCCGGACCCCGCCGACGCCCAGGAGCCCGAATCCGAAGAACGTTAGAAGGATGGCGAATCCCTCTTCCGCAGCAAAGCCACCCCAACCCCCCGACCGACACCAACCGCGCTGCTGTACAGGTAGAGTCCATAGACCAATCCGGCGAATTTCGACGAAATCAGGACCGCGATCTTGCCGGGCGAATTCAACGCATTCTCGATTCCAAGAAGCCAGTTCGGAATCGATGGGAGCCCAATGCCGCCGCCAAAGCTGGTGAACGGAATCGCAACCGACGGGCTAGGGAGCCAACCCGGAACAAGGGAGCCGTGCAGAATCGACCCACTTGCGCCTGAATAGCTTAAGGCAGAGACGACGGCGCTAGAAAGGTCTGCCGCCCCCGAGTTGACGACTCCATTACGTACTGGAGAGCGCCCTCAGTGGTGAGACAGCGCCGATTGCAGCCTCCACTTTAGACGTGATCCACGAGAGTGAAAAGAGCTGCAAGACAGGTTGAATCGAACCCACTATTGACGTGAACGCCGGCGGAAAAGGTTGGACCGGGTGCGTCTATCCGCACCCGCACCCGCCCGAGCCGCAACCGCAGCCGCCGCCCCCCGCCTCGTCGCCGTGGGCCTCGTGGCCCCCCGCCGGCAGGTTCGGTGCCGTGATCTTGAACCCGGTCGCGTTCAGGTCCTGGACGAAGTCGATCTGCGCCCCGTCCAGCATCGCGGCGCTCATGTCGTCGACGACGATCTGGAACGCGCCGAGCCGGACCACCTGGTCCCCGTTGCGCACCTGATCGAACGCCATCGCGAACGCCGGACCGCCGCCCCCGCCTTCCGAGCCGCATCCGCAGCCTCCGCTGCCGCACCCGCCGCCCCCCGAC
>JAKACD010000017.1 GCA_021821785.1 Thermoplasmata archaeon | reverse complement strand
CCGGCAGTTCCACCGCCGCCTCTGGGAAGCCGTCCACCCCGCGGTGACCCGACCGTGGTCGTACTACGACCCCGCGGCCTGGGTGCCGCACGTGACGCTCACCCCCGGGGACGAGCCGGCCGGGAACCCGCTGACCCCCGCCGAGGTGGAGCAGGTCTCCCGCCTCGTTTCCCGTCGGAGGATCGACTGGACGGTGCCGGTCGACCACGTCGCGACGATCGTGGACGAGCGCGGGCATCAACGGCTCGGACGGCGGTTACTGTTCGAGGGCCCGTCCGCGTAGGTCAGGCCCCCCGCCCGTTCCGGACGCCCTATTCCTCGTGGACGATCCGGCTACCGGTGATCTCGAGCCGGGCGGCCTTCGGGAGGAGCCCCGCGCCCTCGAGGGCCTTGCGCACCCCCGCCTGCCGCTCCGGCGGCACGAGGAAGAAGAGGAAGCCGCCGCCGCCGGCGCCCATCAGCTTCCCACCGAGGGCACCGTTCCGCAGGGCGAGGTCGTACGCGCCATCGATCGCGGGATTCGAGATCCCATTCGAGAGGCGCTTCTTGAGCTCCCAGTTCTCGTGCATCAGGCGGCCGATCTCGGGGAGATCGAGGTTCTCGAGGGCCCGCGCGGTGCGGAGCGCGAGGTCCCGCATCGCCCGGTACTCGTCGACGTGCGCGTCGATCTGCCCGACCTGGCTAGTGTGGATGTCGGCCGACCGACGCTCGGTCCCGGTGAAGAAGAGCATGAGATGGTCGTTCAACCGCTCGAGCCCATCGTGGTCGATCCCGAGGCTGTGGACGGTGACCGAGCCGTCGCGCTCGACCTGGATCAGGTTGAGACCCCCGTACGCGGCCGCGTACTGGTCCTGGATCCCCCCGGGCTCCTTCAGGATGTCCCGCTCGATCCGGACCGCCTCCTTGGCGAGCTGGCGGGGGCCGACCCGCTCCCCCTTCCAGGCGTGGAGCGCGTTGAGCGTGCCGACCGCGCAGCTGCTGCTCGAACCGATCCCGGTCCCGCGGGACGGCATCTGGGTCGCGGTGATCACCTGGACGCCGCTCGGGATCCGGAGCAGGCGGAGGGCTTCCCGGATGGAGCCATGGGAGATCTCGTCGACGCTGTGCTTCGCATCCTCCGTGATGCGGTAGCTCACCCGGATCTCGTCAGCGTTGAAGTTCTCCACGACCATGACGTAGATGCCCTTGTCCATCGCGCCCGCGACGCACGCGCCCGGGCCGTACACCCGGTAGAACTCGGGAAGGTCGGTCCCCCCACCGGCGAAGGTGAGGCGGAACGGGGTCTTCGTGACGACCGCGGCCTCGCGCATCCCGTGCACTGAGGACGGGTGGGACGCTTTAAGCTCCGCGCTCGAGAGGCCGCTCCCGGCCCCGGGGCGGCCGGTTCCGAGCGGCCCCGAGCGCCCGCGCCCGAGGGAAGGGCCAGCTCGCGCGGTTCGGATCGCGATCGGGACCCGGGGGGGCCGTGAGCCGAGCGGGGCGGACCCCGCCTCGCGTCTAGGCGCAGTGGGCTTTCGAGGGGGGACCTCGAGTACGAACTCGATGTACGTAAGGGGGGATGGGACTCTCAGGCCCTCGAGATGCCGTCGGCGACCGAGGGTGAACTTCCGGGCGCGGCGCGTCCGGCGGCCAGCGCGACGATGGGCCTCCCGCCCCCGATCGTCAGCTGGCGGGCGATCCCGCTCGTCGGGGTGCCCGTGGCGGCGATCGTCATCGCGCTGACCCTCGGAACCTTCCTCGCGCTCGACTACGTCCACGTCATCTTCGGCGGCCTCTGGACCGGGATCGACCTGTTCATGGGGCTCGTGATCGGGCCGATCCTCGGCCGCATGAGCGGCCCGGCGCGGGCGGACTTCGTCCAACGCCTCGTCCCGACGATGCTGTTCCTGATGCCCACGATCGCCTCCGTGACGATCACCGCCGGGATCTACCTTGCGATCCACGCCGGGATCTTCCAGCTCGACTATCTCGCCATCCAGCTCGCGGGGCTCTTCGTCCTCGTGCTCTCGGTCCAGGGGTTCGGGATCTTCCTGCCGAACGAGGTCCGCATCGTCCTCGAACTCCGACGACCCCGACCGGACATCGCGAAGATCGGCCGTCTTGGTCTCATAAACGCGCGACTGGCCGGCCTGCAGGCGGCGTTCCAGATCGCGCTGATCTTCGTGATGGCGAATCTCGCGGCGGGAAATATCGCGATGCGGTTCTGACCGCCATCAGTCGTGGCAGTCCGCTTCGAGCGCCGGGGCGAACCCCTTCCGCCAGACGGTCACGTCGACCCGGCGCTCCTCCGCGGCGCGACGGGCCAGCTCCTCCGCGGTCAGCGGGCGCGCCGCGGTCTCCACCTTGAGACCGGTGAACTCGAGGTGCGAGCGAGTCCGACCGTTCGGTACGACCCGGTACCAGAACTGGGAGTGTCGGAACGGCCCGTTGAGATGGGTACTGGTCCAGGCCATCCGCTCGGGGAAGATCCGCACGAGACGGGAGATCGTGCGGCGGCGGCCGTTCGGGTAGGTCACATCGGTCATGATCAACAGGTTCGGCGCGAGCGGTTGGACCCGGCGGCGCGCCGTGGAGGAGAAGATCGCGGCGTCCTCGGGCTCGAAGTCGGTGCACCAGTCGAAGGCGGTCCGCGCGGGCACCCCGAACGGCTGACGGAAATGGTACTCGAAAGTGACCGTGACCATGAGTTCCCTAGAAAGGGAGGCCGGCGGGCGTATAACAGCAGCCGAGCGCCTATTCGATGCCCCGGTCCGGCCCGGGAGCCGAGCCGTCGTCGTGGACCTTCGTCCGGTCGACCGCGAGCCATCGGAACCCCTCGTCGAGCTCGACGTTCGCGAGCAGGATGCCGCTCGTCGCGAGCTCCGAACGGAAGCGCAGCAGGGACTCGAAGACCTGGAACGGATCCTCCCCCGTGAGATCCGAGAGCATCCGGGTAGTGCCCATCCAGCTGCCGCTCTGGACGAGCTCTCGGAAGACCTTCACGTATCGGGGCAGCCCGACTTCGGGCGAAGGGAGCGATCGGGCTCCCGAGACCGAGGGGTCGATCGCCGACCCGGCGCCGATCGCCGGCAGAGGGATGCGGGGTCGGGGTCGGCGGGGGGCGGGTTCGGGTTCGGGGGTGGCATCCGGGGCCTCGGGCGCCGATCCATTCCCTTCCAGCGCCTGCAGCATGGACTCGACCTCCCGGCGCAGCCGGTCGGTGGTCACGGAGACGGTCTCTTCGGCGTCGATCCACGCGGCCTCCGCGATCGGGGGCGGGGCCGGCTCGGTCACGGGCGCCTGAAGGGTCGGGATCTCAACATCCGGGTCCGAGATGTGGGCCTCGACGATGCGCGCGAACTCGTCGATATCGGCTTCGGGCACGGGTCGGAGGTTGCGGCGCATGCGGAAGCGGTCGAGCGCGCTGCGGAGCTCCGTGCTCGGTACGGGGAAGGCGCGACGCTGGGCCCCGTCGCGGAGCACGACCCAGGCCCGCGAGCGGGCATCCCGGAAGAGCTGGAGGTCGGCGTAGACCACGAGATCACGGTACAGCTCGTGGGCCGGCGGGCCCCCCATCGCCCCGATGGGAGGGGTCCACTGTCCGTTGGCCCGGCTAACCTCCCGGATCCTCACATCGTCGAACCCCACGTGCCCGCGCTCCCGGAGACGCCCGGGCGCCCCTGCGCCCGGTGTCGCTAGGGAATCGGTTCGCCGGACGGAGGGTATAGTTCTTGTGGGACACGGGAAGCGACGATCCGCGGTGGCTCGGCGCGAGGCGAGGGTCCTTTCCCGCCCGGCGGGCCCCAACCCCTCGGCCCAGCGACGCGGATCGGGTCCGGCTAACCGTCAACTAGCCCCGGGCGATCCGGGTCCATGGCGACGCAGTCGGAGAAGGCCGAGAGCTTCCGCGCGCTCCACCACCGAACCGGTCCGTTCGTTCTGCCGAACGCGTGGGACGTGCCGAGCGCCCGCATCTTCGAGGACGCCGGTTTCCCCGCGATCGCCACTTCGAGCGCGGGGCTGATGGTCTCGCTCGGGTATCCGGACGGGCAAGGGCTGCCGCGCCGCGACCTCGTGGCGGCCGTGGCGCGCATCGCCGGACGGCTCTCGGTCCCTCTCAGCGCCGATGTCGTGGCCGGCTACGGTCGGGGACCGAAAGAGGTCGCCCGGTTCGTGGGACGGATCCTCGACGCGGGGGCCATCGGGATCAACCTCGAGGACCAGGATCCCGACTCGCGCGAGCTCTACCGGGTGTCCGCGCAGCTGCGGAAGATCCGCGCGATCCGGGAGCTGGCGAGCCGACGGGGGATCCCGCTCGTCCTGAACGCCCGGACGGACGCCCTCTTCCGAGCCCCGGGGGAACCGGACGCACGGTTGCGAGAGGCGATCCGACGCGCGGTCGCCTACCGAGATGCGGGGGCGGACTGCGTGTATCCCATGGGCCTGACCGACGCGGCCGCCATCGAGACGTTCGTTCGGGAGCTCGCCTGCCCGGTGAACGTGATGGTGCGCCGGGGACTGCCCCCGCTCGCCGAGCTGGCCCGGCTCGGAGTGAAGCGGGTCAGCTTCGGCCCCGCGGCTTCGTACGCCGCCATGGGGCTGCTTCGGCGAACGAGCCAGGAGATCCTCGAACGGGGCTCGTTCGACGGGCTCCTCGAGGGAGCCATCTCGCACGAGGACCTAAACGCCCTGGCTCGCCCCCGGGCCGCCTCCGCGGGAGTGGCCGGCGCGCCGCCGGTCCCCGGTCCCTGACCGGGGGGGGCCGAGCTCTCGTCACCCCGGGGCGAAGGCCCGCCCCGTCCGCCCCCGCCGATCGTCCCCGGACCCGCGGCCGAGGAGACGATCACCGGCCCCAGGGATGGTCCGTGGTCCGATAGACCCAGAGCGCGACCGCCGCAACGATCACCGCGTCCGCGAGCAGGATATCGAACGGGTCGTAGAAGTCCAGGAGCTTCACGGCGCCGACCAGCGCGAAGATCGGCGCGAGCACCGAGAAGGCGGTGCGTCGGGCGCGGTTCGCTGGTACCCTCTCGACCAGGGTTGCGAGCCAGAGCGCTCCCCCGACGATCGCCGCGAGCGCCACGGCGACATCCGGTAGGTCGAAGTAGTCGGTATACCACTTGACTGCGCCGAGCGCGACGGCGTTCAGCGCGAACAGGACCTCGAAGCCGTACCGCCGGCCGAGCAGGTACCCGAGGCCGACCGCGAGCGGCAGCTCGACCACGAAGATGTCCGTCAGCTCGGGCGTGATACCGGGGGAGAGCAAGAATCCGCTCACAGTGGCGTGCGAGCCGGTGCGGTCCTATTTTGGTTCTCCGCTCCGTGGGCAGCGCTCGTTCTCGCGGCCGAACCCCCGGGAGCGGGCATTCGGCCCGTCCCTTGACCCGGGGCGGACTTGTCGGGGAAGACCGGCCTTCTTCGGCGCCCCTACTTCGAATCGTCCGGTCCGTCCAGGGCTCGGGCCATCCGACTGAATGCCGGGTCGTCGCGAAGGGTTCGATGCGTGCCGGTCTCGAACGGCGTACCGGGGCGGCCCTTCTCGACTAGGAGGTGCGCCGTGGCCATCTCCGACCCCATCTCGATATCGATACGGATCACGAAGTCGAAGTCGAACCGGTTCGGTCGATCGATGCCCGTTCGGGAACAGATGATCGTGACGCCTTCGGCCCCCATCGCCTGGAGGAACGGAAGGAAGGCCCCCGGCTCGGGAGGATAATCATGCTCGGTGAGGTCCGTGTTGGAAAGGAGCACCACCCGGGAGGCAGCGGCCGGGGCGGGTCGGCTGAGGATGTCTTGGATGACATCCGGCAGCCGCACGAAGTCGCGGAGGTGGGCCACGGTATCCGCCGACTCGCGGGGACCGATCACATCCTCGAGCTTGCTGTCCGAGACGGGTCGCTCCGGGGTGAACTCCTGGGCGCGAAAGACGAAGTGCCGTCGCCCCGCATCCGGCCACTCGGCATACCGGGGGGTAGGCGACCGGGTGGCACGGGTCACCTCGATCCAGTGGAAGCGAGGGTCGAGCGAACGGGCCAGGTAGTACGCGACGAGGTTGACTTCGGTGCGGGAGATTCCATGAAGGTAGAACGACGCGGGCCGCTTCCGCAGCGGTTGGAAGGGGTCGTCGGACGAACCGTGTCGGACCTGCGGGCGTCGTCGGGTACTAACGATCGGACGCGCCTCGCGCTGCTCGACGGCCGGAGCGCCGCGTCTTCGACGCGCGACCGGACCATCGTGGGTCGGCGCTCGCGATAGCCTCGGCACGCGTTCGGTCCATTCGTGGACGACCGACTCCCCGGCCCGGGTGAGAATGATCGGATCGTCCGGGCCGGCGGGCGTCACCAGCAGGTGCTCACGGGCCCAATCATACACCGGCCGCACCGTTGCCGGCAGGGCGGCCGGCCGGTCGAATAGCTTCAGTTGGAAAAGCCGGACCGCGGGCTCTGAGGATCCCGAAAGGGCGACGTGCGAGTGGAGCGACCCGAGCGCGCGGATCAGGTCCGGGTCGCTCGGAAGGGCGACGCGAATGTCGTACGGGCAGAGAAAGCGCGAAGCCGGGCGGGGCTGGGCATCGAACCACGCCTCGTACTCGCGGAGCGCCGCACTCTGACCGTCGGCCAGGTAACTCGAGAGCGTATCCGCGCCACCGGTCACGCCCCCGGCAGAATCGCAGATGAACCGCTCAATCTCGGCTACCGGTCGCAGACGCCCACCCCTCGGCTCGACCTGGCCCCCGGGGAGCGATCGCGCGCAGCCCACACGGTTCGGCGCCACGGAGGCGAGGCGCTCGTTGAGGTAGTCCGCGCGCTCCGCGCTTTCCACCCAGTACGACGCCATCGCGTCCGGTGGCCCTCCGGCTAGGAACCGGACCGCTTGACGCACGGCTTCCTCGCCACTCGCGTAGAGGCCGAGACAATGGGCGCCGACCGGAAGATCGGCGAGGTCCCAGACCACCTGGGGCATGGACGCACCGGCTACGCGCGACACCCCCCCATATACCTTCCCCAGCCATGTTCCTCTGTCCCGATCCTTCCCATGACTTCCCGCGTGGGCCGGCGACGCTCGCCTCGATGGACCACCGCGACACCGACCACGGTTCGACGGGCGCCCGAGAAGGGCTCATCTGCGACCCCGACAGGTATGGGACATGCCGGAGCCTCCGGTGATCCCAGCGATCCTAGGGACCGGGCTATCGGACACGGAGGCCGCCCAACGACTTCGGAACGAGGGGCCGAACGAGCTCCCGCGGGGACCGGGACGGAGCCGCCTCGCCATCGCGCTCGAGGTCCTCACCGAACCGCTCATCGCGCTGCTCTTCGGCGCAGCGGTCCTCTACCTAATCTTCGGCGAGCCGCGCGACGCGCTGGTCCTCGTCGTTTCCGTGATCGTGGTGGTCGCCCTCGACATCTATCAGGAGAGCCGGGCCGAGCGGGCGCTCGAGGCTCTCCGCGACCTTGCCGCGCCGCACGTCACGGTGATCCGGGACGGCCGACGGCTCACGGTCCCGGCCGCGGCGGTGGTCCGCGGGGACCTCGTATCGGTGTCGGAGGGGGAACGGATCCCGGCGGACGGCACGATCCGGTCCGCGGTCGCCCTCCTCGTCGACGAGTCGCTGCTCACCGGTGAGTCGGTCCCTGTCCGTAAGGTCAGCGCGCCGACCGAGAACGGATGGAGCCGGCCCGGTGGGGAGGACCTACCGTTCGTCTACGGGCAGACGCTGGTGGTGCGGGGGCAGGCGGTCTTCGAGGTCCGCGCGACCGGCGGTCACACGGAGGCGAGCCGCATCGCCCGGGCCCTGGCATCGATCGAGCCTTCCACCCCCCTTATCCGCCAGCAGGTCCGCCCGCTCGTCGTCGGGGTAGGGATCGCCGCCATCGTGCTGACCGGGCTGCTCGCCGCCGTGGTGGGCCTGCGGTCCGGGGACTGGATTCTTGGGCTCCTCGCGGGTACGGCCCTCGCGATCGGTCTCTTGCCGGAGGAGATCCCCATCGTGACCACCGTCTACTCGGTGCTCGGGGCCCGGCGGATGGCGCGTCGGCAGGCGCTGGCTCGCCGGTTCGGCACGATCCCCGCGCTCGGATGCCTCACCGTGCTCTGCACGGACAAGACCGGCACACTGACCCAGAACCGGATGACCGTCTCCGTGATCGTGCCCGCGACGAAGGACTCCCGGCCTCTCGGGTCCCGAGCGGGGGTCGATGCGGATCCGCTTGTACGAGAGGTCCTCCGGGTCGCCGCGCTCGCGAACGAACCCGAGCCCGTCGACCCGATGGAAGTGGCGATCGCTGAGAGGGCCTGCGACGCCGGAGTCGACGGGGCGCCGGGACTGATCCTTCGGCGGCACCTCCCGTTCTCCCATGAGCTCCGGCTGGTCCGGAACCTCTGGGAGACCTCCAATGGCGACACGAGGTTCGTAGCGGCGAAGGGAGCGCCCGAGTCGCTGCTCGACCGCTGCCGCCTCTCGGGGGCCGAGCGGGGTGCGTGGGAGGATGCGGTCACCGCCCTCGCCCGCGGGGGATATCGGGCGATCGCGGTCGCGTCGAGCCCACCCCTCGCGGCCGCCGGGGAGGAGGGCGAGCTAGCGGACGGCCCGCTTGAGCTTCGGGGCCTGATCGGCCTCGCCGACCCGCTGCGCGACGGAGTGCCGGAGGCGATGGCTCGGTGCCACGCGGCGGGCGTTCGCGTGCTCATGATCACCGGTGACCACCCCGAAACGGCCCGGGCGATCGCGCGCGCCGCCGGCATTCGGGAGCCGGAGCGGCTGATGACGGGAGACGCGCTCGAGACGGCGACCGACGGCGAGCTCGCGCGCGAGGTCCGCCGCGTCAACGTCTACGCCCGCGTCCGTCCCGAGCAGAAGCTGCGCCTCGTAGAGGCGCTGAAGACCGACGGCGAGGTCGTGGCGATGACGGGGGACGGAGTGAACGATGCCCCGGCGCTCCGGGCTGCCCACGTCGGGATAGCGATGGGTCAGCGCGGGACGGACGTCGCGCGGGAAGCGGCCTCGCTGGTCCTGTTGGACGACGCCTTTCCAACGGTCGCCGATGCGATCCAACTCGGCCGCCGCGTCTACGAGAACATGCGGAAGGCGCTCTACTACGTGGTCGCGATCCACGTCGCGATCGCCGGGATGGCGCTCCTCCCGGTCCTCTTCGGCTTTCCGATCCTCCTCTTCCCAGTAGAGATCGTCTTTCTCGAGCTGATCATCGACCCGGTCTCCTCGCTGGTGTTCGAGGCGGAACCCGAGGAGGCCGACGTGATGCGCCGGGCGCCCCGGGACCCGGACGAGCCGATCCTGGGCCCGCGCCCCCTCGTCGGGAGCCTCCTTCTCGGCGCCTCCGCCCTCGCGGCCGCGCTCGCGGTCTATCTCGGCGCGATCCTGCTCGGCCACCCGCTGGACGAAAGCCGGGCCCTCGGCTTTGCGACCCTCGTCGTGGGGAACCTGTCGATGGTCTACGTCTGCCGCTCGTCGTCGCGCTCGATCCTCGGCAGCTTCCGGGTCCCGAACCCGCTCGCCTGGGGCGTGGCGGTATTCGGTGCGGGCCTCCTCCTCCTCTCGATCTACTTCCCGCCCCTCGCGAACGTCTTCCAGTTCCTGCCGCCCGCGCCCCTCGACTTCGCGGTCGCGATCGGGATCGGTATCGCGATCGTCGTGGCGAACGACGGGCTCAAGCGGCGATGGCTGGCCGCCTCGCCGACCCGTACGGACCTCGGCGCCCGATCGACCGAGACGGCCCGGTGAGTACCCTGCGATCGACGAGAAGAGCCCCGGGGCCTGACAGGTTTCGAAACCCGGGGACAGGACCGAGAGGGCGCTCGCCCAGGTTATCATGCCGGTGAGGTTTCCGGAGCCTGGCCGTCGTCGAGGAGCACCCCGTTGTCGAAGTTGGACTCGAACCGGCGGATCGGTACGAGTTCCGGGCCCGCTTCCCGGGGATGTCGTTCCCCGCGTGGCTGGTCGATGAACCCCCGCCCCTCGGGGGGGGGCGCGGGGGCCCAACCCGTCGCGCACGCTGGCCGTCGCCCTGGGCCACTGCCTCAGCTCCTCGCTCTTCTACGGCCTCGAGCGGGCCTGCGCGTGACTGCCTCGCCGATCCGCACGCAGGTTCCGGGTGGACGTGGGCCGGAACGACCGGGGGCGCTTGTGGGTCCGAACGGTGGAGGTGGAGATCGAGACCGCGCCGCTCCGACCCGAGGACCGGGAGCGGTTCGACCACGTGGTCTCCATCTTCGAGGATTACTGCACGCTCTCCGCCGCCGTCCGAGAGGGGATCCGGGTCACCGCTCGCGTGCATCCCCCTACCGGGAGCGGGTCGACCGATCCCTCGGTCCCGCGGTCGGGAGGCGCGGGGAGTCCCGGCCCCGATCCTTCCCGCGGGCGGAGAACGCGAGGCTCAACGTCCGTGACGGGCGAGGGTCGCTCAGAGCGGCCGGAGATCGGTGAAGACGAACCCGTCGCGTTCGACCGTTTCGCCCTCCTCGACCCGGATCGGTCGGGAGAACATCGGTCCCGCGGAGACAAAGGTGTGGAATTCCCCGTTCTCGCCGCACGGGTCGACGCCCGGAGGGAGCTCCCGCAGGAACGCCGGATCGAACCGGCGGCCGGCCCACGAGCGGGGGAGCTTCTTCGGATCGAGACAGACCACGCGGGCCTCGAGCCCGCTCTCGATCATCGCGCGGGCGAGCGTCGAGGTCGGCCGGGCCCAAAGAGGGAAGACCGGAGTAATGCCCGTGCCCGCGAGACGGGTCTCTCGATACGCCCGGATGTCCGGAAGGAAGAGATCGCCGAACACGAGGTGGGTGACGCCCTCCGCGCGCAACCGCGCTACGGCCGCGCCCATCGCGGCCTCGTAGACGGGGTTCGGGCACGGGGACGGGATCTCCACCTTGTGGAGCGGAAGCCCCGCGGCCCCGGCCTGCGCATCCAGCAACGACTCCCGTACTCCGTGCATGGAGACCCGGTGAAAGTCTCGGGTGATCGTGGTCAGGAGCCCCACCACATCGAGGCTCCCCTCTCGCCGCACCTCGGAGAGAGCGAACGCCGAGTCCTTTCCGCTGCTCCACGAGACGACGGCCTTCGGGGACGCGGATCCCATGATCACTCTCCCGATACCTTCGGACGGAAAAGCTGTCGTGGTCGTGCGAGGACGGCGGGGCCGGGCACGGCGAGCGGAACGACGCGGTTCGGAGGATGACGGGGGCGGGGCGGAAGACGCGCCGAAGGTGCGGTCGCGACCGGTCGTGGGTCAGGGCGGGGAAGGGGCCGGGGGTTGGGGCCTAGGGGAGGGACGGCCCGCCGCCACTCGGTGATGCGCGTCGACGAACGCCACCAGGAACGCGAGGTAGCTGAAGCCCATCCACGCATCGAGCTGCTGAATGGGCCGAGTCACCTGGCCGATCGCAGGGGTCCGGGCCATGACCGCCGTGACGATCGGACCCAACTGCGGGGAGAGCGCGAGTCCGATCAACGCAGAGATGATCAACGCCCAGACCAGCCCGATACCCATCGCCACCTCCCCCACCCGGCCGACAAGATGCGCGGCGACCAGGACGTACGTCACGAACGTGAGGGCGAAAATGAGCGCGACCGCGACCCCGAATTCGAACCCCAGCCAGCCCGGCGCCGCCGCCCCGCCCATGCTGGCGAGATATGCGACGGGCGCGGCCGCGAGCGCGATGGCGACCAGGCTGGCCACGAACGCGAAGCGCGCGAACCCGACCCGACGGTGATGGAGCTCGTTCCACTCGTGCCGGCCGATCCAGAGGAAGAGGATCCCGAGGACGGAGAAGACGGGACCGAGCAGGATCAAGTACCCGTGGAACGGGAGGAGCCCGGCACCGGGCGTGAGCACCAGGAAGGCGCCGACGCCCTCCACAATGAACCCGATGGTGAACACCGTGAGGCTGGCGCGGAGATTGATCGTCAGGGGTGGTCCTCGCTGGAGCGCCTCGTGCACCTGTGCGGCGACGGTCCAGATTAATTATCCCATCGCTCGAGCGGAGAGGAGGCGACCGTCAGAGGCTCCATCCCACCGAGCGGACGGGCCTTTCGTGCGGACCCTGCGGCAGCGCCGAGGGGAGTAGCACGCCGCGCACGAGCGCGGCCCGTCGGACCTACCTCGACGGGTGGCGGGCGCCCGGACCTCTCACGTGACCTGTTGGTACCCTGCGACGGACGAATCGTAGTAGTTCAGGTTCCAGGACGGGGGTAGGTCGAGGGCGAAGGGCAGCATGTATTGGGCATCGAGCGCTGTCGGTGCCGCTACGGAGCCGCCCGAGATGGCGAGGTTCGTGAGCGTCCCGCTGAACGCGTAGTCGCTGATCGGATAGTTGGAGCAGCAGGGTTGCCACTCGACCTGCGTATAGGAGCCGTAGAACGGCGTTCCGCCGTAGGCGATGGTGGCGTTCCAGTACCGGTCCGCCGCGGCCACGCCGGGGGCGGTGTCGACGATCTGGAAGAAGATCTGGTTCGCCGCCGGTTGGTCCTGGATGGTCAGTTCGAGGGTCGTGCCCGGCGGAGAGGGGAACCCGGAAGAGATCGCGCCGCTGTTCGAGTTTCCAAAGTAGTGGGCGATGCAGTTGGTCCCGTCTACGTACCAGGGTGCGATGTACCCCGAGGGGTCGAGATCCACCCCGAGCTGGAAGAATCCCTTGCAGCTGGAACGGGTCGTGCCGTAGTAGTTCATGGCGTTGATCTGGAAGCTCAGGATGCCCGTCTGTGGCGTGTCCCAGCTGGAGAGGGTCATCGTTGCCGTCAGGGTGGTGAACGAGGGCAGCAGCTGCACAAGGAGGCCCGAGCCCTGGCCGTAGCCGTCCATGTTGTTGTATCCGGGGATCTGAACGGGGATCTGATAGTTGGCGAGGATCGTGTTGGTATAGTAGACCGTGCCCGAGGTCGTCTCGAGCAGGGCTGCCGCGTAGCCACCGGCGTTCGGGACCGAGACTTGCGAGGCCGCGACCACATCCGTCCGGTCGACAAAGACGTCCATCACCCAGGCGGTCGACTTGTTCTTGAGGGTCGTGGCGTAGACATTGGCACTCAGATAGACCCAGCCCGCCGGCTGTGCGGTGCCCGTGGGAATCGGTTCGACGACCGTCGCCTGAGCCGGGTTGGCGCCGGCCCAAACGTAGCCGCCCCCCACCCCGATGACCGCCACGGGGAAGCCGGAGGCGTCGGCCAGGCCCACGAAACCGGTGCCGGACCCGGGGTTCACGTCGGCCTGGAACGAAACGAAAGTGTCGCCCGCGACCACTCCGCTGGAGGATCCCGCGAGATCGATCTGAGGGCCGACGGACTTCGCCGTGGACCTCAGCGCCGGTTCTCCGTTGTAGTTCGGTGTAGTGACGACTCGCGCGCTTCCCGACGCGGCGGTCCAGCCATCGAGCGCTCCATCCTCAAAGTTCGCCACAAAGGCGAACGATCCCGGACCCGGTAGGACCCCGGGCGCTGCCTTGACTGGTGAGTGGAGCGCGGACGCGATCTCGGAGACCGTACCCCCCGTCCCCACAACCCCAAGCGGCGCGATCATCAACAGTGCGACCACGAGAGAGCCGATCTGAACCCGCGTCATGCGCTCCTCTCGGCGCGCAGACGCGATTCGGCTATTTCTACCCTTGGCAGACGGGGGCAAATCTCGATTCCATGTCCCGGGGAGTAGCCCGCTCTTCGCCGCAGCCGGGCCGCGGATTCGTCTCTAGGGGTCAGCGGTGACCAACGGACTCCCACGGAGGCAGGCGGCGTCCCCCTCCATCGAGGGGATTCTTCGGCCGTTCGTCCCCCGGACGATTCTCAGCGCTGTTCGTACTCCTGGGGTGGCACGTACGGTCTCGGAGGGAGCATCACCGGAGGCGACTTTCGGCGCCGGCGTCGCCAGATCAGGGCGAGGACCGCCGCGGTCGCGACCGCCGCGACCGTACCCATAACGCCGGCGAACAGGAAGAGCGCGGGGGAGATGGTCGAGCCGCTGCCCGCGGTGGAGCCGCCCGTCGTGTCGACCACGATCTGGGTGGTGTTCGTACCGGTCTTGTTCAGGCTATCCCTCACGACCAGGGTGATGGTGAACGTCCCGGCCTCGCTCGGGGTGCAATTGAGTGACGAGGCATTGACAGAGGTACAGCCGGTCGGGAGCGCCGTCCAACTGAAATTGAACCACGGGGTGCCGCCCGAGACCGAGCCCGAAATTACGGTCTCGTTCCCGAGCATGATCTGAGCCGGGTCTGCCACCACTCGTACTCGCGGAGGGGAGGGCGGAGTTAGGCCGTTCTGGAGGGACGGAGCCATTCTGACTGTGGTCCCCCGAGCTCCCGCGGGGAGCGGGGATAGGATGGTCACAACCGCGACGAGCAAGACTAGGGACATCCCCAGCGCTTCACCACAGTGGCGAGGCGAGAAGTCGAGCGGGCCGAGGCGCGGGTGCACCTCTGCTCGTGAAAAGAGTACCTTAGGAGGATTTTAGGCTACGCCCCGCCCCAAAGTGGGTCCGTACGGTCGTCCAGGAGAACGCTCTCCCGGGGAGCCGACCCGCGTTTGCCAGGTAGCTTCCTTGGCCACGGGCGCGGGGTCATCGAGCCAACCCGCTTGCACCGTGCGCGCCGAGGAAGCGGGGAGAAGCCGGGTCGACTCGAAGCGCCGAGGGACCGAAGCAGAAGCGCTATCCCGCCGCCCGTATGGGAATCCGGGGACCCATGGCCCACCCCGGATCGTCGCAGTACACCTATGTCGATCTCGGGGATGATATCCTGGTCGCCGTCGCGCGTCTCGACGGCGGCGGGATCTGCAACTCCGGGCTCGTGGGTCTCGAGCCCGGCGGGATGGTCTTCGACTCGGGCCTGACGACCCGCGCGGCCCGAGATCTCCGGGAGGCGTTCGAACTCCGATTCCACCGGTCCCCCTCGCTGGTCGCCAACAGCCACCGGCACATGGATCATATCCTCGGAAACGGGGCGTTTGCGGGGCTCCCCATCTGGGGGACGCGGCGTACGCGGGAGATCCTGCTGGAACGGTTCGACGCCCTGTCGGCCGAGCTGCGCCGCGAGCAACTGGAGAACGACATTCGAGAGCTCGAGGCACAACGTAGCGAGGCGCGGACAGATCCGGCTCGCGCCGACTTCGATCTCTTTATCCAGATCACCCGCGCGCTTCTGAACTCGGCCGAGGAGGCGCGGATTATCCCTCCCGACCAGACCTTCGAGAGCCATCTCCCTCTCGTCGGACGGGCCGGGGCGGAGCTACGGAGCTTCGGGAGCGGTCACACGGAAGCGGATGCGGTGCTCTTCCTGTCTCGGGAGCGGGTGCTGTGCACCGGCGATCTGGCGCTCGTGGGAGTGCAGCCCAGCATGGGTTCGGGGCATCCTCGGCACTGGCTCGAGGTCCTGGACGAGCTCGACCGCCTCGGAGCGGAGCGCATCATACCGGGGCATGGTCCGGTGGCCGGCCCCGAGGCAATCGACGAGACACGACGGTACGTCACGGCCGTGCTCGAGGCGGCCGAGGCGCCCCCGACCCGGCCGCTTCCCGGCCCGCTCCGCCCGTGGGAGGGCTCGCTCAGTCTCCGGGAAAACCTCCGGTTCGTGCGCGACTGGCTCGCCCGGACCGGCGACCGACCGTGAGCCGGATTCCAGAGCCGGGCCGACGCGCGCGGCCCCGGGGGACCGCGAGGGACGATCGGGAGGAACGGCGGCCCCGGTGCGGGTGGGCCGCTCGGGGGGACCGGGAGATGCAGGAGTACCACGACCGCGAGTGGGGCGTTCCCGTTCATGATGATCGGAGGCACTTCGAGTTCCTGCTCCTCGAGGGCGCCCAAGCCGGACTCAGCTGGTCGACGATCCTGCGGAAACGGATGGGCTATGCTCGGGCCTTCGCGCAGTTCGATCCGGCCCGGGTGGCCCGCTTCGACCACGCCCGCCGGAGTCGCCTCGCCCAGAACCCCGACATCGTCCGCCACCGTCCAAAGGTGGAGGCAGCGGTCTCGAACGCGCGGGCCTTCCTGGCGATCCAGCGCGAATTCGGGAGCTTCGACCGGTACGTCTGGCGGTTCGTCGGCGGCCAGCCCCTCGCGAACCGGTGGGGGTCGCCGATCGAGGTGCCCGTTCGGACCCCGGAGTCCGACGCGCTGAGCGAGGATCTGCGCCGGCGCGGCTTCGGGTTCGTGGGCTCCACGATCGTCTACGCGTACATGCAGGCCGTCGGGCTGGTGGACGACCACCTCGTCGGCTGTTTTCGCCACCGAGAACGGACGGGACGGACCCATCCCTCGACCTCCGAGCGGCCCGCACCGGCCTTGGACTGACGGGAGGGCATCTCGGTTCGGCCGGACCTTCCACCCCGCGCTTTCCGAGGGCTGGAACGGCGCGTGCCGATGCCGATTAAGTAGCCCCCGACGATTCCCCGGGAGATGCCGACCTACATCGTCCTCGGGCGGCTGACGCCGAAAGCGAAGCAGAACCCCGTCGAGGCCCGGAAGGCCCGCGACAAGAACTGGAGCGACTACGAGAAGCTCGGTCTCAAGATCCGGGCCTACTCGACCCTCGGGCGCTTCGACAGCGTCCTCATCCTCGACGCTCCGACCGAGGAGCTCCTGATGAAGTTCCTGATGGCGGCCGGCGCGACCGGGAACATCGAGACCGAAACGCTCCGCGCCATTCCGGTCGAAGAGGCGGACCGGTTCCGATCAGGGTAGTCCCGCGAGGCGCTCCGGTCGCGGGCGGCGGCTCTGCTGGTCGGTCCACCCAGTCGGGGGGTCGGACGACCCCGTCCCAGCGGTAGTATCTTCGCGGCCCGAAAGAGGCTTTGCGGCGGCGGCCCCTGGGGCCGATGGGGCGCCGTATGTCAACCCTCGCACGGATCCGGGGAGTGATCGCCCGCGTGCCTCGGGGAAAGGTGATCACCTACGGTCAGGCGGCCGCGGCCGTCGGATTTCCGCGGGCCCCCCGGCTGACGGTCTGGGCGCTGCAGGGAGAACATGGGCTGCCCTGGCACCGCGTGGTCGCCGCGGGAGGCCGGATCGCGCTCCCTCACGAGCTCGGTCGGGAGCAGCGCCTCCGACTGGAGTCGGAAGGAGTGACGTTCCGGGGGGGACGAGTGCGCATGGACCGGCACAGCTGGACCCCTCGCGCCCCCTCGCCCCGCGCTCGAAGCCCTGCGCGGGAGCCCTCCGGCCTCCCCCGCACGAAGCACGGACGCCCGGGACACCGCGCGGTCCTACGATCTGTCGTCCGGCGCGGACCCGAGGCCGCTCGGCCCGCGGAGTCCCACTCCCGGACCCGGGCTCACCAGATCCGAACGAGCGCCCTGTCGGAGGATCCCTTCGGATCGCGTACAAAGGTCGACCGGAACGCCGGGTGGTTCTGCACCGGCAGCACCGCGCGATAGCGGCCCGGGGCGTGGGGGTCGATGACGAGTCGCCGACGGAGCTCGGCCTCGGTGTAGTTCGTCCGCCAGACTTGGGCCCAGGAGATGAAGAACCGCTGCTCGGGAGTGAGCCCGTCGATTGGGCGGCGACCCTCCGGATGCCGAGCGAGCTGGCGTTCCAGCGCCTCGAAGGCGATGCTGACGCCGCCGAAATCCGCGATGTTCTCCCCGAGCGTGAGCTGGCCGTTGACGTGCAGACCGGGCAGCGGTTCGCCGACCTCGTACAGCCGCACGACCTCCTCCGCCCGCGCCGCGAACTCCTTCGCATCCTCGGGGCTCCACCAGTCGCGGAGGTTCCCCTCGGCATCCGACTTGCGCCCCTGGTCATCGTAGCCGTGCGTGATCTCGTGTCCGATGACCGCGCCGATGCCGCCGTAGTTGACCGCGTCGTCGAGCCGCGGGTCGAAGAACGGGGGCTGCAGGATGCCGGCCGGGAAGAAGATCTGGTTCTGGGTCGGCTCAAAGTAGGCGTTCACGGTCGGTGGGGTCATCAGCCACTCCGACCGATCGACGGGGCCGCCGAGCCGGGAGAACCGGCGGTGGACCTCGAACTCCGCCGCGCGTCGAACGTTCCCCCAGAGGTCGTCCGGGGCGATCCGGACGGAGGAGTAGTCCCGGAACTTCTCCGGGTGACCGATGTGGGCCACGAACCGGTCGAACTTCAGGATCGCCTCCCGTCGGGTCGCGTCGGTCATCCAGTCGAGCTTCGTCAGCCGGTCCCGGAAGACCGCGCGCAGGTTCTCGACCAGCTCGAGCATCCGGGCGCGGGCCGAGGGCGGGAAGTGGCGCTCTACGTAGAGCTGGCCGAGCGCCTCGCCGATGTGACCATCGATCATGACCGCTGCCCGCTTCCAGAGCGGCTCGGGCGCGGCCTGGCCCAGGAGGCGCTGATGGAAGAACGCGAAATCCTCGGACTCGACCCGGTCATGCAGGTACGGAGCGGCCGCGTGCAGGAGCTGCCAGCGCAGGTACGTCTTCCACTCTTCGAGGGGTCGGCGGGCCACCATTTCGGCGAGCGCGGAAAAGAACCCGTCCTGGCCGACCACGACGAACGGAACGTCGCCCGCGCCGATGCCGGCGAGGTACTCCCGAAGGTGGAGCTCGGCCCAGCTCGTTTCGAGCTTCTCGATCTCCCACCGGGCGTAGTTCTTCTCCCGGTCCCTGAGCTCGGTCGGGGTTCGGCTCGCCTTCGCGAGGTCGGTCTCGAGCGCGAGGACGGTGCGAGCGGACGACTCGGCCTGCGCCGATGAAGAGCCCCAGAGCGCGAACATCCGTGCGACGTGCGTGCGATAGGCGTCACGAATCGCCGCGAACTCGTCGGTGAGGTAGTACTCTCGGTTCGGCAACGAGAGTCCGCCCTGGTAGAGGTACAGGACGTACCGGGTGCTCTCCTTGAGGTCGGCATCCGAGAACGCATGGAACATTCCGGGAAGGCCGGTCGCGTGGAACGACGCGATCGTCCGCACCAGGTCCCGCGAGCTCGCGATCCGATCGATCGACTGGGCACGGTCCGTCAGGGGACCGAACCCGACCGCCTCCCGTCGGGTCGTGTCCATCGCCGACGCGAAGAAGTCCCCGACCTGGCGATGGGGGCCCGCGCCGTCGTTCGCCGTGTCCTCCCTGGCGCGTTCGAGCATCTCGCGGAGCTGATGGAAGGTTCGTTCCCGGAGCTCCCCGAAGGCCCCCCAGCTGGTCTTGTCCGCCGGAACGGGGTTCGAGCGCAGCCATCCTCCGGCGGCATAGGCGTAGAAGTCCTGTGTCGGGTCGATCGACGTGTCCATGAACGCGACCGAGAAGGCGGGGTTCGGCGCGGTAGTCACGGCACGCTCAGGGTCAGGGGAGCGATCCGACCGGGTGAGGGTATCGGACATGGTACCTCAGCTCCGCGGGCGAACCCCTCCCCGGGTTAAATCCTGACGGGGCAGCGGATCCAGGGCGATCGACCCTGCCTCCTCCCCACGGCCGCTACGGCGGCCGGCCGCCCAGCGGGATGGTCCTACCAGGGCTTAGGGGGTGCTGGGACTCGGCACGAGCGGCGTGGCGACCGTCGCGGCGGCCGCTGGGAATCGCTTCGAGGACTCCGTCGCAAGCCACCGGAAGCTCTCGAAGTACTCCGGCCCCGCCCCGTATCGGGCGGCGAGCACCTTGAGATGCGGCTGGAAGACCTCCCAGTCCCGCACGACCTGGTAGTGGAGCGAGTCGATGACGAGCGGGACGTCGATCACGTTCCGGCGGGCCATCGTGCCGATGAGCTCGTAGATCTGGACGAAGTGGCGGACCTCGAAGTTCTCCTCGGACTCGAAGGCGTCCTTCCAGCCGGTCGCCACGAACTGCTTCACGATCTCGTGCATGCGCCAGCGCCGGCGCGGGAACGAGTGGTCCGTGAGATGCTCGAGCAGGGCGATCGCGACATCGGCCCGCTCCTGACGGAGCGTCGTCTCGACCAGCTTCGTGTTCAGGGTCGGCAGCGCGTTGTTCTGCCGCAGCTGAAAGATCACGAAGATGGCGCCGAAGATGAGGGCGATCGAGCTGAGCGCGCTCAGCCAGTTGATGACATCCGTGAGGGACACCATGGGCGGTCGGTCACGGGTACTCCCCCTCGGGTTAAGGATGGTAAACCCGGAGCGAGGCCCGATAACGGTCGTCCGCCGCCGTCAGCGCCTTAGGGGACGTGAGGGTGAGGGGGTCACATGACCTCGGTCGCCCGGTGCCCGGCCTGCGCACGGCCCGCGCGCTCGCGCGATCGTTTCTGTGGAGCTTGCGGGACCGCGATCGCGCCGACGCCGGGGGCGGAACCGCTCGTCTGCACCGATTGCGGGGCGATCGTCGAGGACGAGGACGACCAGTTCTGCACGCACTGCGGGGCCAGGTTCGAAGCCTGAGGGGGCCGGACCGGGTTCGTCGGGGTCGATCGGAGATCGGTCCGCCGACGGAGCGGGATCCCCCGGTCGGAAGCGGGGGCCGAGGGAACATGGAGCTTCCCGAACCGCTCGGTGGTACCCACCGCGACAGCGGAGGGAGTGGAGGGTCACCGTGATCGAGGCCGAGGGACTCACCAAGAAGTTCGTGGGGACCACGGCGGTGGAGAGCCTCACCCTTCACCTCGAGGAGGGGGAGATCTTCGGGCCGTTGGGCCCGAACGGAGCGGGCAAGACCCCCACAGTTCGCATGCTGGCGACCCTGATCTCGAGGACCAGCGGATCGGCCGTCGTAGCGGGCTGCCGCCTCGGAAACGAGGCCGACGAGCTCCGGCTCCGCCAGCGCATCGGATCCTCCCCGAGAACGTCGGGCTCTACGAAGGCGACTGCGCCTACGGGAACCTCGAGTACTTCGGACGCCTGCAGCGCATCGACCCCCAAACCCTGAAGGCGAACATCGAGCGCCTGCTCCGACGCATGGACCTCGGGGAGAAGCGGGACCTTGCCGTGGGGAGCTTTTCGAAGGGCATGAAGCAGAAGGTCGCGATCGCGCGGGCCCGGGTCCATGACCTGGTGCTCCTCTTCCTCGACGAGCCGACCGCGAACCTCGATCCGGAAACCGCGAAGACGGTCCGGGAGATCATCCGCGAGCTGACGAAGGAAGGCCGCACGATCCTCCTCAATACCCACAATCTCGACGAAGCGCAGCGCATCTGCGACCGGGTCGGCATCCTGAGGACGCGGCTCTTGACGGTCGGCGCCCCCCGGGCGCTCGAGGAGACGCTCTGGGGGCCGCTGTCGATGGCGCCGGTAGATTGGCCAGTTTGGGCGCCGGATTCTTGGCCACTTGTTGATAAAGCATGATGGTCAGCCCTCCGTCGTTCGCGCGTGTGACTTCTCGGCCATTCGTGATTCCATTGGCAACAGGGGGGCGGGGGTGCCGGCCCGCCTCTTCGCCCGGAGCCGGTAGCTCTCTCCCTTGATGTTCACCGTCGTCGAGTGGTGCAGGATCCGGTCCAGGACCGCCGAAGCGAGCACCGGATCTCCGAGCACTTCGCCCCACTCCGAGTAGACCTTGTTCGAGGTGAAGATCGTCGAGGCCCGCTCGTAGCGGTTCTCGACGATCCGGAAGAAGAGATGGGCCATCGTCCGGTCCCACGGCAGATACCCGATCTCGTCGAAGATCAGCAGGCGGGCGTTGCCCAGGTTCCGGAGCACCCGTTCTCCCACCCCGCGCTCGCCGGCCTCCTTGAGCTTCCGGAGCGTTCGGCCCGCCGATGCGTAGGTCACCGACAGCCCCGATCGGGCGGCCTCCAGTCCGAGAGCGATGGCGAGGTGGGTCTTCCCTACCCCCGCCGGTCCGAGGAAGATCACGTTCTCGGCGTTGTGGACGAACCGCAGGGTGGCGAGCTCCTCGATGACCTTCGGATCGATCGAGGGCTGGGCCTTGTAGTCGAACTCCTCGAGCGTCTTCCGCACCGGGAACCCGGCGACGCGCAGCCGCAGCTCGACCAGGTTGGCCTGCCGGGTCTTCCGTTCCTGCTCGAACAGTTCGTCGAGGATCTCCGTGAGCGAGCGCTCGTTCTTGCTGCCCTGCTCGAGCGCTCCGTCGAGGTGGCGCTCGAGCGTCGGGAGGCCGAGCGACCGCAGATTCGCGTGGAGTCGCTCGTAGGCGAGCCCGCTCATGGCGCACCTCCGAGGAACTGGTCGTAGACGGCCAGCGGCCGCTCCTCCACCGTCGGTACGGGTTGCTCGCGGCGGGTCCGTAGGAACTCGTTCAAGTTCTGCTGGCGCGTGGCGCCATAGAGCCCGGCGAAGTGCTCCTTCACCCGAACAACGGCCCCGCGGCCCGGGCGCACCTCGTGCCGACAGCGCTCTTCCCCGTCCACCTGGACGATCAGGTTGGTACCGCGGAGCTCGAGGCGCGCCTCGCGGCCGGCGAATCTCCAAGGGACCGAGTAGCGGTTGCCGCCAAAGGAGACGAAGCACTCGCGGCTGACTCGCCGAGTCTCCGTGATCACGATCTGGTACCGCGCTCGCCCGTCGACCGGGTGGAGCTGCTCTTCGTCCAACTGCGTGATCGGAACGACGCCGGTGGTCGCGTGGACCCGCTCGGCGTTGACGGTGTTGCACCAGCGCTGGGCCTGCTGGTTGAGGTCGGTCAGATTGGCGAAGGAGCGTCCGACAAAGAAGTTGCCCCGGATGAAGCGGATGGTGCGCTCCACCTTCCCCTTGGTCTCCGGGCGGTACGGCCAGCACAGTCGGGTCCGGAAGCCGTAGTGTCGGGCGAAGTCCTCGAACTGAGGATTCCACCGGTTCTCCTCGGAGCGCAGCGCCCTCTCGAGGACGACCTGGGCCATGTTGTCGTAGAGGATCTCGTCGGTGTAGCCACCGAAGTAGTCGAAGGCGTTGAGGTGGCACTGGATGAGCCTCGGGGTGTTGATCCTCGTCAGGAACTCGAGGTAGCGGCACCGCGAGTGCGAAAGGATCATCGAGAAGCCGTGGAGGTGGTGACGCTCGCCGTCCTCTTCGATCGATCCGAACGAGGCGAAGTCGACCTGAGCCTGGACGCCCGGAGGGGTCTCGTAGCGGACGACCGCCGTGACGGCCCGATCGCGCTTGAACGGGCGGACAAACTCCTTGACGGTGGTGTAGCCGCCGCGGTACCCCCGTTCGCGGATCTCCTCGAGGAGGCGGACAGCGCTCAGGTCATACTGGCTGAGACGGCCCCGGAGGTAGTCGGCGAAGGGGTCGATGGGACTGATTCGAGGCTTCCGCGGAGCGCGCGCCCCGGGGGGCCCCTGAAGGAGGAGGGCGTGCACGGTGTGGCGGTGCACGCCGACCTGACGGGCAATCTCGCTGATGGATAGCTTCTGGGCGGCCAGCTCGCGGATGAGGGTCTGCTGCTCGACTCGCAACACGGGGTTCCTCCCCCGTACCCCCTCCTCCTCGGACGAATTGAGGATGGCCATTTCTTCGGCGCCGTTTCTGGCCAGATCCGCGGCGCCACTTACACCCCGGCGATACGGAACTTGTAGACATCGATCTGCCAGAGCGAGTCGACGTGGCGTCGTTGGAACCTCTTGAAGGGGAGGGGTTTCCGGACGACCCGGACCATGAACCCGTGCCGCTTGAGGACGCGGTGGACCGTCATCCAGCTCACCCGGACGCCCCGACGGGCGAGGAGAGCGTGGATCCGCAAGGCCCCCCACGCCGGGTTCTGCCGACGGAGCTCGAGGATCCGTCGCACCAGGTGTAAGTGGGCGAGCGAATCTCCCCGAAAGTGGGATGCCAGAATTCCCCACTCCTCCCGGCCCCTCGGAAGAGAGGGTACGGGAGAGGAACCACGTGCTTCGACTGGAACAGCAGGCGGCGATCCGTCAGATGGCCGCCGAGAAGATGTCACTCAGTGCCATCGCGCGCGACCTCGGGATCGATCGGAAGACGGTGCGTAGCCTTCTGTTTAAGGGTCCACCCGGATAGCGAGCTCCGCGGACCGTCCCGCCCAGTCTCCTGGACCCGTACAAGCCCTACTTGCAGGCTCGACTGGCCCAGTTTCCCCTCTCGTCCGTTCGACTGCTCGAGGAGGTCCAGCGTCAGGGGTACACCGGTGGCTACGACCTGGTCAAGCGGTTCGTCCGACCCCTCCGCCGTCAGAAGGAGATCGCGGCCGTCATCCGGTTCGAGACCGAACCGGGCCAACAGGCCCAAGTCGACTTCGGCCACTTTGGCTACCTCGAGGAGGACGGCGTGCGCCGTCACCTCTACGGTTTCTCGATGGTCCTGGGCTATTCCCGATCCCGCTACGTCGAGTTCGTCACGCGGATCACCACCCCGGTGCTGATCCACTGCCATCTGAACGCCTTCGGCTACTTCGGGGGCTACCCGGATGAGCTGTTGTACGACAACATGACCCAGGTCGTCTTCGAGCGCGCCCTGCTCACCGCCGACCACCAGTGGAACAAACAGTTCGGCGAGTTCGCCGCCTACTACGGCTTCCGACCCCGCTTGTGCTGGCCGTATCGGCCTCAATCGAAGGGGAAGATCGAGCGCACCATCCGATTCGTCAAGGAGCACTTCTTCCTCGGCCGTTCCTTCGTCGGGCTGGCCGACCTCAACCGCCAGGCCCAGCGGTGGTGTAACTCGGTCAACACGGAGCGGATCCACGCCACGACCGGTGTCATCCCGCTTGACCGACTGGCCGAGGAACAGTTGCATCCCATCGACGCGCGGCCGACCTTCCCCGTGACGATCACCGAGACCCGCAAGGTGTCGCGCGAGTGCTTCGTGTCGTTCGGAGGGAACCGCTACTCTGTTCCCTGGCGCTTCGCGGGACGAGAGGCCCAGCTCCGAGTGAAGGACCGAGAGCTCCGCATCGAGATCGACAACCAGGAGGTCTGCCGTCACGAGCTCCGGTCGGGCTCGGGGTCGGTGGTCAAGGTGAAGGAGCACTTCGCCGGCCTTTACTCGGCGACCCGGCAGCGGAACCTGTCGGAGTATCGGCGGACCCACTCCG
>JAKACD010000072.1 GCA_021821785.1 Thermoplasmata archaeon | reverse complement strand
TCGAGCTCCTACGGTGCGGTTCCTGCCAGACCCGTTATCTACCGACCGACGGCCCGTGCCCGCATTGCGGATCGATCGACCGTTCCAGCTACCGGGTCCCTCCGCTGGGGACCGTCCTTTCCGCGACGGAGCTCGTGAACCCCGCGACCGGCTGGTCGAGCCCCCATCGGCTCGCCTTCGTCGAGCTCGCCGACTCGGTGCGAGCCCTCGTGATCGTGGAGGGGGCACTTCCCGCTCGGGGCGACATCGTGACCGTGCGGCGGGAGGGCGAGACCTTCCGCGCCCGGGGCGAGCCCGCGGTTCCCGAAGCGGAACGCGGGGAGGGGGAATCTCCGAGGGCCGGGGTCGCCGATCCCTCCTTTGAACCCCCGAGGTGAAATCACCACAGGATTAGCAATCCTGCGCCTTACCGGGCTGGGCTATCCCCGCGCGGTCGGGACGAGCCCGGTCTCCTCCTTAAGGCTTCGGTCGCATCGAGAACCGGGCGGCCGTACCGTCGCGGCACCCACCGTACGCGGCGTGATGGTCGAGAGCCCCCGGAACGGTTGGGACCGGCCCCACCCTTTTTAACCGGTCGGCGCTCCGCTGCGCCGGGTCGACCATGCGAGTCGCGAAAGCGGGGGTCGTGGGCGCGGGGACGATGGGTGCAGCGATCGCCGAGGTCCTCGCCTTCAACGGGATCGAGGTCGTGCTGAAGGACGTCGACGGGCCGCTGGTCGAGAAGGGGCTCGGCCGGGTCCGGGGCTACGTCGAGGAGCTCGTCCGCTTCCACGCCGAGCGGCCGGAGAAGGAGGTCGAGCGGATCCGTGGGCTCGCGGGGAGCCTTTCTCCCGAGCAGGAAGAGCGGGTCCGTACGAAGCTCGCCCCCAAGATCTCGAAGGCCCGGGGGGAGGAGATCCTCGCGCGCGTGCACGGCACGACCGACTACGCGGCGTTCGCGGACGTCGACTTCGTGGTCGAGGCGGTGTTCGAGCGGGCCGAAGTGAAGCGGCCGGTCCTCGAGGCGCTCGACCGAGCCCTTCCCGAGCACGCGGTCCTCGGGTCGAACACCTCGTCGCTCTCGATCACGCGGCTCGCCCGGGGGCTCTCGCACGCGCGGCAGATCCTCGTGACCCACTTCTTCAATCCGCCGTACACGCTGCCCCTGGTCGAGGTCGCGGGCGGCATGGAGACCCGGGACGATGTGGTCACCGAAACGATCGACTTCCTCCAGGGGCTACGCAATCACCGTTACCCGCTCCTCCCCATCCGCGTCAAGGAGTCGCCGGCGTTCGTGGTCAACCGCCTCCTGATCCCGGTGCTCAACGAGGCCTGCTTCGCGCTCGACGAGAACCTCGCCTCCTCCCGGGACATCGACAACGCGATGAAGGCCGGGGCCGGCATGCCGATGGGACCGTTCGAGCTCGCGGACATGATCGGGCTCGATGTCGCGCTCGAGGTGGCCGAGACCCTCTTCCGGGAGTACGGGGACCCGAAGTATCGTCCGGCGTACCTCCTGCGCCGCATGGTCGACTCCGGCCACCTCGGCCGGAAGACCGGCCAGGGATTCTACGAATACGCCTGAGCGAACCGGCGCGACGGCACCGGGGCTCGCCCCGCCCGTCCCGCCGGGATAACGGTAAAGAGTCGGCCGGGGTTGGGGCCGCCGTGACCTTTCCCTCCGCCGAGTGGGCTCAGGCCTACCAGCGTGCCCTGAACGCGAACGCGGCGTACAAGGACGCGGCGAAGGCCTGGGTCGGGGACATCTTGCTGCTCGTGCGTCCGGAGGACCCGAACGCGCCGGCCCCCGGCGTCCACCTCGTGCTGGCCCATGGGGAGTGCACGGCCGCCACGTACCACGCCGATGCCCGGGCCGTGGCGAGCGAGTTCGTCTACGAGGGTCCGCCGGAGAGCTGGGCGCGGTTGCTGCGCCACGAGGTCGACCCGGTGAAGGCGATCATGGACGGGACGTTCCGCATCAAGGGGAACCTCGCGAAAGCGATGCGGTTCACCCGGGCCGCCAAAGAGCTCGTGGAGACGGCCGGCCAGGTACCGAGCGAACCGTAGGGCCGGCGGCCCCTCCCAAGAAGTGGGTTCAGGCGGCCGCCGCGGGTTTCGCCGGGGCGGCGGTCCTCGCCGGAGCGGGGGCCCCGATCGGGTCCCGGCTGGCGACCGGCGGAGGGGGTGGCCGGGGGGGCGGCGGCATCAGTTCCTGCTTGAGGAACTCCTCGATCCGGGCCCAGCTCTCCTCGGCCTTCGCGAGGTCGTAGGCGCCGAGATCGCGCGAGAGGTAGTTGTGCCGGACTCCCTCGACGATCATGAAGTCGAAGCGGGCCCTCGACGTGGACCGGGCCGCCTCGAGCTGCGCGCGGGCCTTGGCGGCGGCCGAATCGCGGTCGCCCGCGACGAACAGCGTGGTCGCCGTGAGGAGCCGAGGGTGCTCGGCCGGACGGACCGGCTTCGGGTAGGCGAGGACCACAGCCGCGAGGCGGGTCTCCTGAGCCGCGAGGGCGAGCGCGAGGCTCGCGCCGTACGAGGCCCCGAAGACGGCGGCCTTCGCCGGGTCGACCATCTCGCGCTGCCGCAGGTAATCGAGCGCATCCGCGTAGAGGTGGACCAGGCCCTCCACCCGCTTGGAAAGGACGGGGACACCGCCACGGAAACGGCTCCCGGTGTGGAGGGCGAGGTGCTGACCCGCCCCGAGCCCGTCGATCTTGCCGACGTCCGGTAGGAACACTTCGAACCCCGCGCGGGCAAAGCGGATCGCGCCATCGAGCAGCGTGGTCGTGAGGCCGTAGGTGTCGGGGGTCACCAGGACGACCGGGTGGCGTACGATCTTGGTCGGCGACAGAAGGACGCCCTGCGCGCGGCCGGAGGGGACGGCGTCGGTATCGAACCAGACCCGCTCGCTCCGGTAGAGTGGCGCCGGTGTCCCCGGCTTCTTGTCGCTCTTGATCCAGGTCTTGTTGAGGAAGTCGATCACGCAGAGCTTGAACCGCTCTTTCGTCAGGACGATGACGGCCTGGCGCGTGCCGCAGATGTCGCAGACGCCGATCACCCCGCTTCCGAACTCGGGTTCGGGCAGGTCGAGGAGTCGGTCGTCGTCGCGCATGGTCCGGGAGAGTCTGCGACCTCCATCCGCTCGAGCCCGGAGCGCTTTTTAACCATGACGGGGCCGACGGGGCGCCGGCGGGCCCCGGGGCGCCGGGGCGGGGTCGAACAGCTCGAGCCGATGGCGGTCCCGGGGGTACAGCACCGGGACCCCCTGCTGGCGAAGTCGCTCCCGGAGGGCCCGGTCGGCCGTCACGACCGAGGCCTTCTGCTGGACGGCCGCCCGGAGGACGGCCGCGTCGCCGCGGCCGACCGCGGGGAGCGCCGGGAAGCGTTGGGCCAGCGCCCGGGCCGCCGCCGCGCCCGGGGCGTTCCGGGCCACGAGTCGGTCGAGCTCGCCCCGGACGGACGTGGGCACCCGCACGCGTCCCTCCGGTCGCAGGCGCGCGATCTCCGCCTCGAGCGGAAAGCCGGACCGGACCGGAAGGAACAGCGCGTTCGTGTCGAGCAGCACGATGCGCGACCGGGGCGCGGGCCTACGGCTTGCGGACGACGACGCCGAGCTGGTCCCGGTCGTACTCGGTCCCCCCCTTGCGGTCCCGCAGGACGAACCGCTGGGCCTTCTGGTTCGCGGTCTTCGGGATCTCGTCCAGGAATTCGAGGAACTTCGGGACCATGAAGAACGGGAGCTCCCGAACGCAGAACTCGAACAGCTCCTTCGCCGAGACGGTCGCGCCCGGCTTGAGCTGCACGAACGCCTTGACGTCCTCCTCCCCGAGCGGCGACGGAACGCCGACGACCACGGACTCGAAGACCGCGGGATGGCGGTTCAACGCGGATTCGACATCGTACGGGGCGAGGTTCTCCCCGCGCCGGCGGATGATGTCCTTCTTCCGGTCGACGAAATAGTAGTACCCGTCCGGGTCACGCGTGACGTAGTCGCCCGTGTGGAACCAGAGGTTCCGCCAGGACTCGACCGTCTTCTCCGGCTTGTTGAGGTAGCCCGAGAACATCGAGAACGGCTGGGTAGGTCGAACGATCAGCTCCCCGCGCGTCCCCGCGGGGACCGGCCGGTCCATCTCGTCGACGACGTCGGCCTCGACGAACCCGAGCGGGGTCCCGACGGAGCCCACACGGATCCGGTCCGGCGGGTTCATGAGGGTCGTGCAGCCGCACTCGGTCATCCCGTAGAGCTCCACGATCGTGAGCCCGAACCGCTGCTCGAACTCCTTCCAGATCGCGCGCGTCGTCCCCGCCGTCAGCGCGGTATTCACCGTGTGCGCCCGGTCCGCGGGGCTTGGCGGCTGCTTGAACAGCACGTTCACCATCGAGATGAGCAGGGAGATGTGGGTCGCCCCGAAGTCGCGAGCGGTCTGCCAGTAGGCCGAGGCGTGGAAGCGCTCATCGAACGCCGCGGTGAGGTCGTTCAGCAGCGCGGTGAGCGCCGTCATCTCCTGGGCGTTGCAATGGAAGAGCGGCAGGGCCGTGAAGAGCACCGCGCCGGGCGTGAGACGACTCCGCCGGCCGATCTCGAGCGGGGTCAGGATCTGCTTCAGGTGCGGGATGATCGCGCCCTTCGGCGGGCCGGTGGTCCCGCTCGTGTACATGATGGAGACCGGGTCGCTCGGCGCCAGCTCGGGCGGGGCTTCGAACGGTCCGTCCGCGGGAAGCTCCCCGAACGCGGGGATCCCGACGGGGTCCGAGCCGTTAAAGGCCGTCGGACCGACGATCCACTCGTGACGAACGCCGAGTCCCTCCCGAAGCGGTGCATAGCTCTCCCAGAGCCGCCGGTCGACCACGACGGCGCACGGCGCGCTGTCCGCGAGCTCGTAGCGAAGGATCTCACCCTTGAGCGCGGTGTTGAGCGGCACGAGGATTGCGCCGAGCTTGGCGGCCCCGAACCACAGGAG
>JAKACD010000071.1 GCA_021821785.1 Thermoplasmata archaeon | reverse complement strand
CGGTTCGGTCGCGCTCGCCGCCGGGGGGCTCCTCCTGTGGCTCGACCTCGCGAATCCGATCGTGGTGATCGTGGCGCTCTTCCTGGGAGGGATCGTGGCCGGCTCGAGCGACATCAGTCCGCTCGGAGCGCTCGAACAGACCGCGCTGGCCGATGTAACCCCCGACCGGGAGCGCACCGTGAGCTTCTCCCGCTACAACCTCATGGGCTACGTGGGCGGAGCCTTCGGCGCGCTCGCGGCCGGCCCGATATCGGGGTTCCGGTTCGGGGGTCTCGCGGGCCTGCCGTTGTCCCTCGGCGATGCGGACTTCCTGCTCTACGCCCTGATCGGGGTCGGACTCCTGCCGGCGTACGCCGCGCTGAAGCGGTCGATCCCCCCCGTCGATCGGGTCGCGCCCCGCGCGCCCCTCTCCCCGGAGAGCCGGTCGCTCATCCTCTCCCTCTCGGCCTTGTTCAGCGTCGACGCCTTCGGGGGCGGGCTGATCGTCAACAGCCTCGTCTCCTACTACCTCGACGTCCGGTTTCACCCACCGGTCGCCGAGCTGGGGGTCATCTTCTTCGCGGGGAGCCTCGCGGCGGCGCTTTCGCTGGTGGCGGCCGCGCCGCTCGCCCGACGGTTCGGCCTCATCAATACGATGGTCTTCACGCACATTCCGTCCAGCGTTCTCCTAATCGCGTTCGCCTTCACTCCGACCCTTCTCCTGACGGGGATCGTCTGGGTCGCCCGGTCCAGCCTCTCGCAGATGGATGTCCCGACCCGGCAATCGTACACGCAGGCGGTGGTCCCGCCCGCGGATCGGGCCACGGCCGCCGGGTATACCACGGCCGCGCGCAGTGCCCAGATGCTCGGAGCCCCCGTGACGGGGGCGTTCCTCGGCATCGGGGGACCGTGGCTCGCCGGGCCGTTCGTGCTGGGGGGATCGATCAAGATCGCCTACGACTTCGCCCTCTATCAGCGGTTCCGTCGAACCCTGCCGCCGGAGGAGCGAGACCCGCCCACCCCGACGTCCGGCGGCGCGCCCCAGCCGGGAACGAGGCCGCCCGGATGAGTCCGCGCCCTGCCTCCGCGCGGGAGCGAGGTGCCGTCCCCGGGCCGGCCCGTTACCAGCGGCGATAGGTTCTGCGGTTCGGGGTCGACCCACCCGAGGGCGGGTGATGACTCGGGCTCCGATCGGACCGGCCGCGCGGACGCTGTCCCCGCTCGGGGCGGCCGCCGCCGTACCGCTCGCCGTATCGTCGATGGCCCCGCTCTCCGCCCCGCTCCTCCCCGGGCGGGGCCGCGGCGGCGTAGTCGAAATCGGGAAGGCGCGAGCGCGACACGGAGAAACCGAGGAGCCGTTCGATCCCCGCGAAGTCGGGCTCCTCCTCCGGGGAGATCAGGGTGTAGGCGTCCCCCCGGCGCTGGGCCCGTGCCGTGCGACCGACCCGGTGAATGTAGACCTCGGGCTCGTGCGGCACATCGAAGTTAACCACATGCGAGACCCCCTCGACGTCGATCCCCCGGGCCGCGATGTCCGTCGCGACCAGGATCCGGTGGCTGCGCCGGCGGAAGTCCTCGAGCGCTCGCTGCCGTTGGCTCTGGCTCCGATTCCCGTGAATGACGCCCGCCGAGATGCCCCACTGCTGGAGCTGCCGGGCGAGCCGGTCGGCCCGATGTTTGGTCCGGGTGAAGACGAGCACGCTCGTCATCGTCTGATCGGCCAGAATGTGGCGCAGGAGCGCGGCCTTGCGGTGGGCCGGCACTGGAAGCGCGAGGTGAGAGACCCCGACCGCGGCGACCGTCGTCGGGTCGACGTGGACCATGCGCGGATCGCTAAGGAAGTCCCGCGAGAGCCGAACTACCTCGGGGGGCATGGTGGCCGAGAACAGCATCGTCTGGCGGGACCGGGGGAGCTTCTGGAGTATCCGCCGGACGTCGGGCAGGAACCCCATGTCCAGCATCCGGTCCGCTTCATCGAGCACGAGGATCTGCAGCGAGCGGAAGTCAACGTACCCGCGCTCCATGTGGTCCAGTAGGCGCCCCGGCGTGGCCACGATGATCTCGGCCCCGCCTCGGAGCGCGCGCTCCTGGTCCACCATCCCCACGCCCCCGTAGACCGCCGCCCCCTTCCGCCGGGTGTACCGCCCCAGCTTGTGAAGGAACGTCTCCGCCTGGACCGCGAGCTCCCGGGTCGGGGTGATCACCAGAGCGTAGATGCGACCGGGCGGCAGGTCCAGGGTGCGTTCGAGGATCGGCAGTAGGAACGCCGCGGTCTTGCCCGTCCCGGTCTGGGCCGTCGCGATCAGGTCCCGGCCGAGGACCGCGTCCGGGATCGCGCGGCTTTGGATCGGCGTGGCCGCCCGGTATCCCATCTCCCGGACACCCTTCCTCAGGCTGTCCCGGAGCGGCAGCTCGTCGAACTGAACGTTGGTGGTCTCGGGAGCTTCCCGGTCGGGCTCGGGTTCGGTCGTCTCCCCAATCCCCCGGCGAGGGCTCTTAAGCGTTGGTATGCGGGCGACGGACCCCCCGCCGCCGTTCCCGGGGAGGATGGGCGGCCCTCGACGAGGGGTCGGCCGACGGCCGCCTCGCGCTACGCTCGCCGGCTATCGAGTCGGCTTCACGAAGGGTTTACGGCGGTGCCCGGAGAGCCAACCCCGAGGATCATGCGGCTGTGGGCGGCTCTCTACGGCATCATCTGGGTCGTCCTTCTCGAGTTCCTGCTGGCGCTCCTGCCGACCGCCGGTCCGATCGTGATGGACCTCCATGCCGCGCTCGGGTTCCTGATCATCGTCTTCGCCTACGTGAACTTCCGCGGACTCCGGGCCACCTCAGTTCCCGGCAGGGTCAAGCGCATCGCCCGGTCGACCTTCCAACTCTCGATCCTGATGGCGATCCTTGGTCTCCTGCTCTGGGTCGACCTGGGATCGACGTGGACGATCGCGCTCGGGCTGACCCTGTGGGACCTCATTCTGTTCCTCCACGTCATCAACTCCCTGGCCATCATCACCCAGGCCGCCGCGGTCGCCATCGCGCACGACATGTGGGAGGACCGGGAGTTCGTGAAGGAGACTCGGCCCGGCGAGGCCCCTCCGCCGGCCCCGGTCTCGCTCGGGCCGGTGCCGCCACGGCCGTAGGGGCCTCGGAGTTACGGTCGCGGTCGAACTGGGCTCTCCGCACGATCCCCGCGAAACCCGACGTTCGGCGAAGGGGGCCGCGCAGGCACGACCTCCCGCTCCGAAGCGGCTTGTAGGGGGGCGGGCTCGGCCCGATCGAACCGACCGGAAGGGGTACGGTCCGAAGACCATGACGACAAAGATCGGGATTCTTGGCAGCGGGAACGTGGGTCAGCGACTGGGGCGCGGTTTTGCGCAGCACGGCTTCTCGGTAATGGTAGGGTCTCGTGACCCGACGAAGCTCACCCCGTGGAAGCGCGAGACGGCCGGTGACGTCCAGATAGGGACGTTCCCGGAAGCCGCACGTTTCGGTGACGTGATCGTACTGGCGACGTCCGGCGCGGGCACCGAGTCCGCGATCGAGGCCGCCGGCCCCGAGAACTTCGCGCGCAAGCTCGTGCTCGACACTACGAACCCGCTGGTCTTCGCTCCGGGAGCGCCCGTGGGGCTCTTCGTAGGGACGTCGGATTCGCTGGGGGAGCGGGTCCAGCGACGGCTCCCGGAGGCGAAGGTGGTGAAGTGTTTCAACTCGTTGAGCCACACGCGCATGGTCGACCCCCAGTTTCACGAGGGAAGTCCCCCGATGCTCATTTGCGGGAACGACGAGGGGGCGAAGCGCGAGGCGACCGAACTGGTCCGCGCCCTCGGCTGGCCGAGCACGCTGGACGTCGGAGGGATCGAGGGGGCCCGCTGGCTCGAGGCGCTGATTCCGCTCTGGATGCGCGTCGGGGAGCGCCTCCAGACTCGCGACCACGCCATCGCCTTCGTGCGTTGACGCGCGGAGCGGACCCGACGCGGAGGCTACCGCCCCGGATCCGAGGCCGCTCTCCCGGCCCCCGGAAGCCGCGTCGGCGCCGATAGGGTTTGAAGGGCGCTCGGCTCTGTCCATCGAGTTCCATGTCTCGACCGGTCGAACGTGCCCAAGAGGAGGAGCTCGCCAACTCCCTGCCGGACACCCCCACTACGTTTGGCCCGCGGTGTGTACTCCTGCGCCACATCGGCCGCGCGTGGGCGATCGGTCCCCATTCACGGCCGCACGCCGCCATCGTCCAGGCCGCATGGCAGCCGCGGGAGGTGATGGCGTTCGGCGAGGAGGTCGTCGAGATCGGGCGCCTGCTTCGCTCGGTGCCCGGATGGGACGCAGTCCACTGCCGGGAAGAGCTGGCCGAGCCGCTCGGCCGGGTGATCACGCGGGAATTCGGGTGGCCCACCCGGATGGTACGCGACCTGTACTTCACGCTGGACGACCCGCCCGCCGTCTTCCGCCACCCGGCGGTTCGGCGGCTTTCGGAATCCGACCTTGCGCTCATCGAAGCCGCCCCGCCGGAGCTCGGTCTCGCGGGGTTCGATTCCCCGCTCGCCGCGCTCTCGGGCGGCGTAGCGGCGGGCGCGGTGGTCGAGGGCCAGCTCGTCGGTCTCGTTTCCATGACCGTCTCCTCGGAAATGCACGCCGATCTCGCCGCCGCGGTCCTGGAACCGTGGCGGCGGCGAGGGATCGCCCGGGCCGCCGCTTCCCTCGTGGCCGCGGAGGTCCAGGCCCGGGGGTTGCGGCCGGTGTGGAGCACGGGGGAAGAGAATCTCGCCTCCCAAGCGGTGGCGCGGGCGGTGGGCTTTCGCGAGCACGGCACGATGGCCTACGTGGTCGTTCCTTCGCTCCAGCGTGCCGGGGGCTTTGACCCGACGCACGGGCGTTGACCGCTCCCGGACGATCTTCTCGGCCGCCTCGGGCGAGAAGGCCGCAGAGCGCGGCCCTCCGCTGCGTTCAAGCAGGGGACGGCCTTCGTGGGTCGGGCCGTCGCGCGGCGAGATGCGGCCGCCGACGACCACGGAGAACGGGATGG
>JAKACD010000016.1 GCA_021821785.1 Thermoplasmata archaeon | reverse complement strand
TTACGGTCCTCGAGATCGCCGACGGGGTCCTTCAGCGCGAGACGGCGATGATCCTGCGCGACCCTGAGTTCCGAGAAAGGGTGTCGGGGGTCCTGCTCGCGGCGGACTCTCCGCTCGCGGCGTTGGGCGGGCGCCGAACCGGGACTTCTACTTCGCCTCCGGCATCACCTGGGACGACCGCAAGTATCTCGTCCTTCTTCGCGGTGAGAACTCCCGCCGTCTCCTCCTCGAGCTGTTGCGGGAACCTCGGCTGACCGCGGCCGACCTTTCCGCCCGCCTACGCCTATCGCGCTCGACCGTGTACTTCCATCTCACCCGGCTCGTGCCGGGCGGCCTCCTCCACGGCGAGCGGGACAACACGACCCGCCGCTACCGGGTCGCCCATCCGGAGCAGGCGCTGCGCCTGCTCGAGAGCTACCGGGGAGAACTTCCGCGAGGAGGTCGTGAGCCGCTTCGTCGAAGTCTGGGGTCCCCTCCTGCCCCAGCGCTCGCGGCCCGGACTTCCGCCCGCCGGAACGGGGCGCCCGCGGGCAGGGTTAAATGCGCCCCCCCGCCTCCCCACACCGGACATGGCCGACGAGTTCGACGTCATCGTCGTGGGCGCCGGCATGGCCGGCTCCGCGGCTGCGATCCGCCTCGCGAAGGGCGGAGCGAACGTGCTCCTGCTCGAGCGGGGAGCCGAGCCCGGGGCGAAGAGCCTCTCGGGCGGGATCCTCTGGGGACACGACCTCGACGCGATCGTGCCGAACTGGTGGCACGAGATGCCGATCGAGCGGCACATCATCCGCAAGCGGTTCGGGTTCCTGACCGCCGACCGCGCACTCTCCTTCGACTTCGAGGACGGGGACTGGAAGCGCGAACCGTACGTCGCCCACTCGGTGCTCCGGGCGAAGACGGACGCCTGGCTCGCCAAGAAGGCCGAGGAGGCCGGCGCGACGGTCGTCCCCTCCGTGCCGGTCGATCGACTGCTCTGGGAGGGCGCGCGCGTGCGCGGCGTTGCCCAGGAGGGGGAATCGATGACCGCACCGGTGACCATCGTCGCCGACGGGACGAACTCGCGCCTTTCGCTCGGGACGCCGATCCGGCCGAACCCGCACCTCTCCCCGGAGGCGACGGAGCTCGGGCTCAAGGAGGTCTACCAGCTCGACCGCGGCGTGATCGAGGACCGCTTCCAGGTCGGCCCGGGGGAGGGCCATGCCGAGGAGTGGGTCACCGGGATGTTCGCTCCCGGCGTGTATGGCGGGGGCTTCCTCTACACGAACCAGGACACGGTCTCGCTCGGCCTCATCGTGAACATCGCTTCGCTGTACGGCAAGAACGTCTACTCCCAGGAGCTCGTGGAGCAGTTCAAGCTCCACCCGACGATCGCCGCCCGGCTCAAGGGGGCCGAGCTCGTCGAGTACGGCGCGAAGCTGATCAGCTCGGGCTGGGCGAGCCGACCGACGGCGTTCCACGGCGACGGGTGGATGGTCGTCGGCGACGCCGCCGGCTTCGTCTTCTCGAATGGGCTCGTGATCCAGGGGATGAACTACGCGATCCGGTCCGGGATTCTCGCGGCCGACACCGCGCTCGAGGCGGTCCGGGCGAAGGACGCGAGCGCCGCCGGGCTCGCCGGTTACGACCGGCGCCTCGAGGCGTCCGGCATCCTCGCCGACTTCCGGGACTTCGAGCGGCTGGACGACGTGAAGTGGAACCCGCGCATCTACACGGCCTACCCGAAGTTCGCGACCGAGCTGTTCCACGCGATGATGACGGAGACCGGCGCGCGCAAGCAGCCCGTACGCCGGCTGCTCAAGGCGGCGCGCAAGGCCGCCGGGCTCTCCACCACCCGGCTCGCCCGGGACGGGCTCAACATCTACCGTCGCGTCTAGTCGGGCTAGGCGCCTAGGCGATCCCACGCACGCGCTTCACTTCGCTCGTGAGCGCCGGGACGATCTGGAAGAGGTCTCCGACGAGGCCGTAGTCCGCGACCTTGAAGATCGGCGCCGAGGCGTCCGAGTTGATCGCGACGATGACCCGGGAGCTGATCATCCCGACGATATGCTGGATCGCCCCCGAGATCCCGACCGCGACGTAGAGCTGGGGCGAGACCGCCCTGCCGGTCTGGCCCACCTGGAAGGAGGTCGGCCGCCAGCCGGCGTCCGTGACCGCCCGCGACGCGCCGACCGCGGCGCCGAGGGAGGCGGCGAGCTCCTCGACGAGGTGGAAGTGCTCCGGCGCGCGGAGCCCGCGACCGCCCGAGACCACGATCGACGCGTCCCCGAGGGCGGGGCCGCTACCGGTCGTCACCGCTTCGACGCCCGCGCGATGGGGGGCGAGGAGGACGGGGGGCAGTTCGGGAAGAGGGATCGGGTGGGGCTTGGAGGCGACCGGAGCTTCCGCCGGGAGCGGGAACGCGTGGGGACGGAGCGCGAGCACGGCGCGACCTCCCTCGACCTCGCGGGTCTCGGTCGCCCGGCCCCCGAAGACCGGACGGCGGAACCGTAGGCCGCCGTCGCTCTCGGTGACCTCAGTGACCCCCGTCGCGGCGGCGGCGTTCCAGAGCGCGGCGCACCGGCCCGTGAAGTCGCGGCCGAAGGTCGTACCGCCGACCAGCACGACGTCCGGCTTCGACTCGGCGATCGCCGTTGCGACGGCCCGGACGAACCCGGCGAGAGGAGCTGAGTCAAGGCGGGGCTCCTCGGTCAGGTAGACCTCGGCGACCCCGACCCGCGCAAAGTCCGCGGCCAGGGCGGCCGCCGTGGAGCCCGCCGCGAAGCCGGCCACGGACGCCGCGCCACCGCCGAGACGGAGGGCGGCTCCGACCGCCTCGAGGCTCGCGCCCGAAAGGTGGCCCCCGGCGGAGGGCTCGCCGATCACCAGGATGCGACGGCTCATGGGAAGACCTTCGCCTCCTCGCGAAGGACCTTGACGAGCTTCTCGGCCGCCTCTTGGGGGGTCTTGAACTCGATGAGCTTGGCCCCGGTACGGGGCGCGGGAAGCTCGAACTTCACCGACCGGCTGCGCGCCGCTTCGGCCGAGCGTGCGGCGGCGGTCACCTTCGCGATCGGTGCCTTGCGGGACTTCAGGATCGCGGGGAGCTTCGCGGTGCGCGGGTCGTTCCAGGCCTGCTGAAGACCGACCACGAGCGGCGTGGGCGCCTCCCAGCTCTCGAGACCCGCCTCGCTCGCCCGCCGGAACTTGAACCGCGATCCCGCGGCGTCCCAACGGAGGTCGACCACGAACCCGAAGTCGGGGACCTCGAGCAGCTCGCCGAGCGCCGCGGCGACCACGCCCTCCTCGTCATCCCCCGCCTGCTTTCCGAGGAGCACGAGGTCGTGAGGGACGGGGCGGATCGCGGCCGCGAGCGCTCGCGCCACATCCACCGGGTCGGTGGCGGGGGCCGCACCCGAGTCGATCCACGTGGCCTGGTCGCAGCCCAGGGCGATCGCGGCCCGCAGCACCTCTTCGGTCCGGGGCGCCGGACCGTAGGAGATCGCGTGCACCTTCGACCCCGGCACGGACTCCTTGAGGAGGAGGGCCTGCTCGACCGCCGACTCGTCGTAGCCGGTGAGGACGAACTTCACGGCCTCCGGGTCGAGCGCGGTGCCGTCGGTCGCGACCCGGAGGCGCGTCTCGGCCTCGGGGACGGGCTTGACGCAGACGACGATCTCCATGGCGGCCCCGGCCTACTCGTAGGCGCGCAGGAGTTCGCGGGCGATCACGGAGCGCTGGATCTCGTTCGCTCCCTCGTAGATCTGGGTGAGCTTCGCGTCCCGGAGGAGCTTCTCCACCGGGTAGTCCTTCATGTAGCCGTATCCGCCGAACGTCTGGATCGCCTCGTTCGCGACGTCGAGGGCGGAGTCGGAAGCGAAGCATTTCGCGATCGACGACTCGAGGGTGCCGCGCTCGCCGCGGTCGATCTTCCAGGCCGCGTGCCAGGTGAGGAGCCGGGCCGCGTGGATCGCCTGGGCCATGTTGGCGAGCTTCATCTGGATCGCTTGGTGCTGGGCGATCGGCTTGCCGAACGTTTGGCGCTTGAGCGAGTAGGCGGCCGCGTGGTCGAGCGCCGCCTGGGCGATACCGGTCGCGAGCGCGCCGATCGGCGTCCGGGTCTGGTCGAGCGTCCGCATCGCGAGCGAGAAGCCCGCGCCTTCCTCGCCGAGACGGTTCGCCACCGGGACCCGTACGCCCTCGAACCGGACCGTGCCGGTGGAGGAGGCGCGATGTCCCATCTTATCCTCGTCCTTGCCCGGAATGACCCCTTGGGCCGTGCGGGGAACGACGAACGCCGTGATCCCCTTGTGGCGGAGGCTCGGGTCGACGGTGGCGAAGACGGTGTAGAGGGTGGCGTGGGGGGCGTTGGTGATGAAGCACTTCTCCCCGTCGAGGACGTAGTGGTCGCCGTCCCGCTGCGCGCGGGTGTGGAGAGCGCCCGCGTCGCTGCCCCCCGATGGCTCGGTGAGGCCGAAGGACGCGAACTGGTACTCCGCGCAGAACGGCTTGAGGAACCGTTCCTTCTGCTCCGGGGTACCGCCGAGGATGATCGGCTCGAGGGCGAGGCAATTGGCGATGATTGACGTCGTCATTCCGCCGCAGGCGTAGGCGAGCTCCTCGACGATGAGGCACTGGTCGAAGACGCCGAGTCCGCTCCCGCCGTACTCGGTCGGGACGTTCAAGTTCATCAGCCCGAGGTCGTACGCCTTCCGATAGATCTCCTCGGGGAAGCGCGCGGTCCGGTCGACCTCCGCGGCGTGCGGGGCCATCTCGGTCCGGGCGAACTTGCGGGCGAGGTCGCGCAGGCTCTCCTGTTCCGGGGTCAGGGAGAAGTCGGGCATCGGTCGGGACCCGCGTGCCACCGGACCCCGCTATATCACGGCTTGGGTGGCGAGGCCCCGGAACGCTCCGCTCGGCCCACTGAGGCTATACCGACCGGACCGTGACCCCCTCGGCAAGAACGTGGAGCCGGACCGGGTCTACGAGCACCTGTCGAGCTCGTACGGGAAGAACCACTTCGCGATCGACCTTCCGTTCCAGCGTCTCCTCGGGTACTTCGCGCCCAACCCGCCGGACCTCTCCGCGCTCGGGGCGTTCGCGGGCACGGAGCTGTACGAGGCGGCCGACTACGTGGACAAGGTCGCCCCGCCGCGTCTCCTCACCTGGTCGGTCCGGGGCGAGCGGGTCGACGAGGTGTGGCTCGACCCCGGCGAGCGCCGGGTCCTCGACCGCCTGACGAAGGAGTTCGGGGTGAACCGGGGGCCGTACCGGGGCGGGAACTGGTTCGACCACTACGCCGCGATCTACCTCGTCTCCGACCCGGGTATCGCCTGCATCCTGACGCTGACCAATCAGACCGCGTACGCCCTCGTCAAGTACGGGAGCCCGGCGCAGCAGCAGCTCGTTCCCGAGCTCCTCGGGGAGACCCGGGTCGCTCGGTACGGGGCCACCTGGTTCACGGAGATCCAGGGGGGCAGCGACCTCGGGACGAACCGGGTCGAGGCCGCCGAGGAGGGCGGCTCCCTCCGCCTCACCGGGGACACGAAGTACTTCGCGAGCAACGCGGGTCTCGCCGACTACGCGCTGGTCTCCGCTCGGCCCCGCGGTGCGCCGGCCGGCGCCAAGGGTCTCGGCCTGTACCTCGTCCGCAAGCTCGACTCCCAGGGTCGACGGAATTTCGCGGTGCGGCGTCTCAAGGACAAGAGCGCGACCCGCAGCGTCCCCACGGGGGAAGTGGAGTTCCACGGCGCGGAGGCCGAGCCGGTCGGGGCCCCGGAGCAGGGGATCTACTACATCATGGAGGATCTGATGGTCTCCCGGCTCGCGAACTCCTTCGGCGCCCTCGGGGTGGCGCGGAAGGCGTACCTTGAGGCCTACTACTTCGCGGCAATGCGGCAGACGTTCGGCCGACCGCTCCGCGCGCATCCGCTCGTCCAGCGCGATCTCATGGACATGGAGATCGCGATCGAAGGCGCGCTGGCCCTCGCCCTCCGGGCCGTAGACCAGTTCGAGCGCAGCTGGAAAGAGCGTCCCCCATACAGCCCCGCCTACCACTACGCACGGCTGCTCACGCACATCGCGAAGAACGTCACCGCGACCGTGGCGGCCGAGACGACTCGGACGGCGATGGAGCTCCTCGGCGGGCTCGGCTTTCTGGAGGAGTACCCGCTCGAGCGGCTCCACCGGGAGGCGCTGGTCCTGCCGATCTGGGAGGGCCCGAGCAACATCCAGGCCCTCGACCTGCTCGAGGTGATCGCGAAGAAGCAGGCGCACCGCTCGCTCCTCGAGGAGCTGGCGAGGACGGAGGTCGCGAGCCCGGAGGGGAAGGAGGTCCTCCGGTCCGCGCGGGCCCGTATCGAGTCCGCGCTGGCCGCCCTCGCCTCGGCCACGGAGGCCGAGGCGCAGTTCGGGGCCAAGGAGACCCTGAGCACGCTGGGCCACGGGATCGCGGCCAGCCTGCTGGTTCAGATCGGCGACCGCCTCCGCATCCCCCGCTTCACGGAGGTGGGCCAGCTGTACGCGATCCGGTTCCTCGAGGGGCGACCCTACCCATTCCGCTCGCCCGCCGCCGCGCAGCGCATCTTCGGCATCGATGAGGGCGCCGCCTTCGAGGCGAGCCAGGGCTGATCGGGCCGACCACCGGCCGCCGGTCGGGATCGGAACCGGACCCTCCGGTATCGCCCCCTTCGGTGACGAGGGACGCCCCGCTCGTCTGGGGCCAGGGTAAGCCCTATCCGCCGCGAACGGTGCGGTTTCCTCTCACGGGGCGCTCGGAGGTCGGTCACATGGTGGGTCGTCGGCGGCCGTCGTCGCGTCGGGCGCTGCGCGTCGGCGCGTACGCCCAGCTCGACCGGGACCGGCCCCGTCGGATCGGCGTCCCCGAGATCATCCTGGCCGAGGGCAAGTCGATCCCCCACCTGATCGGGATCCTCCGGGCCCTGGCCGCGCGGGGGGAAGGGGCGCTCATCTCGCGCCCGACGCGAGCGCAGACCCGCGCCCTCGAGCGCGCACGCCAAGCGGGCCTCCCTCTCCGTTTCCTCGCCGGCGGGCGGCTCGCTCGGCTCGCCGGTCCGCTCGGGGCCGTCTACCGGTCCGGGTGTGCGGCGGTTGTCACTGCGGGGACGAGCGACGTGCCGCTCGCCGACGAGGCCCGCGCCCTGCTCACCGAGCTCGGGGTCCGGGTGGTCGTCGCCTACGACGTGGGGGTGGCGGGGCTCCATCGCCTCCTCGGGGCCGTCCGGCGGCTCGAGAGGGAGCGCCCCGGGGTCTACCTCGTCTTCGCCGGTCGCGAAGGCGCGCTGCCCACCGTGATCGCCGGCCTCGTCCGCGCGCCCGTGGTCGGTGTGCCCACCTCGATCGGATACGGCCGCGGCGGCCGCGGCGAGGCCGCACTGTCGGCGATGCTGCAATCGTGCGCACCGATCGCCGTGGTGAACATCGATGCCGCCGTCCCGGCGGCCCTCTTCGCGGCCCAGCGGTTCGCGCGATCTCCGCCCGGGCGGCGGGCGGGCCGACCCGCGAAGGGGCGGCGTCGCGCTCGCTCCGCGGCTCGACCGAGCCGGGCTCCGTAGCGCCGAGAGTCACCGCCCGCGGGTGGTCCGGGCTACCCGGTGCCCCGGTCTCGGCCCCCTCCGCGTCCCGTTCCCGCCGAGAGATAGGGCGTTCCGCGCGGGGGAGCCACCCCGAAACGGCCGACCTAGATCCCCCGGAACCCCCCGAGTCGACTCGAAGGGCTTTTCTGACCCTGCTCTCCTTGTCGCGAACGTGCCGCCGCGACCGCTCCTTTCCGACGAGGAGGAGCAGAAGGAACGCGAAGATCAGGACCGTCTGCGCGCGATCGACCGTCAGCTGGACGGGCTGTACGGGAAGCGCCAGGCGCTGATCGCCGAGATGCGTCGCCTCTCTGCCGAACAGAAGGCCCTCTACGATCGTCGCCAGGCGCCCCAGGCCGAGGTCGAGGACCTCTACCGGGAGCACGGGGACCTGGGCCACCGCCTCGCGGAGCTGCGCCGGGCGCGCGATGCGGCCCGACAGAAGGCCGAGGAGGCCATGATCCAGCTGCGCGAGCTGCGGTTGACGTTCTCGCCCGGAGAGCGGGTGAACCCCGACCGGCTCAAGCGGGAGATCGCCGATCTCGAGCTCGCCCAGCAGACCCGCGCCCTTCCCCTCGAGGAGGAGAACGCGCTCATCGCGACCCTGCGCCAGAAGACGAAGGAGCTCAAGGAGGTCGAGGCGCGCACCGCCGTCGTCGCCGAGCACGAGCGCCTGCGCAAGGAGGCCGAGGCCCGGGTCACGACCGCGCGGGCGGAGGTCGACCGGCTGGGCCGGGAGTTCGCCGAGACGAAGGCGCGGCGCGACGGGAAGATGGTCGAGGTCCGCGCCAAGCTCGAGGCGGCCGGGGGGCTCATCGCCGAGCTCCGAGCGAAGGGCCGCGCCCGCGCCGAGGTCATGGCCCAGGTCGATGCCGTCAGCCATCAGATCGCCGAGATCGAGCGGGAAGGCCGCCAGACGCTCGGCCAGATCCGGGCGCGTCGGGACGAGGCCCGGAAGACGCTACGGACCTATTCCCGGCCCCATCGCCCCACGACCGACCTGATGGAGTCGACCGCCGAGGCGCAGCTCGAAGAGCTGCTGAAGCGCGGCAAGATCACGCTCGGCGGCTGAGCCCCCTCGGTCCGACCGAGGGAGGGGCCCCCGAGCCGGGGCGGGCGATCAGTAGATCTTGACGACCGTGACGATGAACGTGAAGGTCGCGCCCTGGAGCTCGGCGTTCACCGAGCCGCCGCTCGAGGAGTAGTCGTACTGGACCGTGTAGGTGCCCGCCGCCGGGTCGACCCCGGTCACGATGAACCGCGTCGAGCCGCAGACGGTCGAGTTCGAGTGGCCGAGCACGAGCCCCGCGTTCGAGGTCGTGAGCTCGTTCGTGAGGGTGATCGAGGTCGAGCTCACGCCGGTCACTACGTCCGCCCATCCGACCCCGGGGACGTGCCAGCCGATCGGCGGCATGTTCTCGACCACGACCGCGGTCGCATTCGCAGAGAACACGACATCCGTCCACCCATAGGCCGGGTCGGTGAAGACGACGCCCGCGGTGGCATTGACGTTCGGATAGCTCTTCTGAAACGCCGCGAGGGTGAGCGGGAGGAAGACCGGGAGGTTCGTGACGAGGGGGCGGACCACGGTGCAGGCGGAGATCACGGGCCCGTAGCCCTCCGAGCTCGGGAAGGTGATCGCGGTGGTGTGGTTCACGGAAAGTCCGAGGAGCCCCTGCCAGAAGCCGGGGACGACCGTGCCGAACGAGAGCGACCCGATCGTGTAGCTGCCGCTCGGGCCCACGTGGACCGCCAGGGGGGTGTACTGGGAGGCGCTCCCGCGGTAGGCGAACTCGAGCGACTTCGGATAGCTGACGTTGTTCGTCGCGACCGAGTAGAACGAGGTGTCGAAGACCCGGCCCTGCTGCGGCCCCGCCCCGAACTCGCCGATGTAGTTCACGGTGATGTTGTCGCCGATCTGGACGGTCGGAAGGGGGGTGCCGGACTTGGGGTGGTTGTACTCGTAGAGAAGTCCCGTGCCGACCCCGGCTCCGGCGATCACGAGGACGATGAGCACGATCGGGAGCACGAGGGAAGGTCGGGGGGGAGCCATGGTACTTCGGAGTCCTCAGGAGGTGGGGGTCAGCTCGTCGCTGGTCTCGTCACGCGATCGGAGAGACAGGTGGTCCTCATTCCCCCGCGTCCCGAGTCCGAGGGCGATATAAATCCTCGTCCAACCCACCGGCGTCAGGCCCGCCGGAGCTTTCCCACGATCGGCTCCTCGACGGCCCCTTCCTCTTCGAGCCGGGTGAGGGCCGCCTCGGCGCGCGCCGCCACCATTCCGCGCGCGGCGACCCGAGCGAGCAGCTCCTTGAGATCGGCATAGCCATCCGCGGAGACCTCGGCGATTTCGTCGAGCTGCTCGAGGAAGAGCGACTCCTCGGCGCGATCCGCCGGCGAGGGGGCCGTGGGCGGCCGGGGGGGCGGAGCTCTCGTGACCGTGACGGACGGTGGGGGGCCGGTTCGAGAGGCCACGGGTCCCGAGTCGCCCGCGACCCGCCGGACGGCGGCCGCGAGCTCGCGTCGGAACGCGGCCCGGTCGACCGTCGGGTAGCGCGCGAGCGAGGCCCGGGCGGCCCGGACCCACGCCCGGGGCGTCCCCTCCGCGACGAGCCGCTCCTCCGTGAGACCGGGGTCGGCTCGGAGCCGCTCGAGCCCCTCGAGCCGATCGAGCGTCTGGGCCACGATGTCGGCCAGGACGCCCCGCTCGTCGGCTTCGGCCACGAAGCGGACGGCTTCGGCCCGTACGGAGACGTAGCCGATCCCGTCGCGGCCCCGGTAGAGATGGACCTTCCCCACCACCAGCGCCGGGCGGGGCGCCGTGGACGAGCGGAGCTGGGCCATCGCCCGCGGTTGGAAGCTGCCGGCCGTGACCGCCACCGCGCCGGTCGGGTCGGTCAAACGCGCCCGCCAGAACGGTTGGCTCTCGTCCCGCCCGATCGGCTCCGCCGGCGTCAGGGTGCCGGCGATGAGCACCCGGTTCATGCGGGCGCCGAACGGGGAGAGAAGGTAGGAGGCCGCGCGCTCGCCCTCTCCCCGCTCCTCCTCGAGCGATCCCTCGAGCTCGCGGGTGGTGACGCGCCAGGCCGGCTCGCGCAGCGTCAGGGCCGATCCTCCCCGAGGCGACGGGAAAGCTCCTCGGCCCGGGCCTCGAGGTCGACGTCCACCGGCTCGATCGATTCCGGCTGGACGGTGACCCCGAAGTCGTCCCTCCGGCCCTGACCGCGCACGCGGTACCGGCGCCCGAGAAGCCGCTCGAGGATCTCCTCCTCGATCAGGCTCGCGTCGGGTCGCTCCTGGAGGCGCCGACGCGCCTCCTCGAGCGAGATCCCCGAGAGCCGTTCGGTGTCGGCGCGTCCGGCGTTCACCGTGAGGGCCCCGGTACCGTCGTCGAGCACGATGCGAGCGCGAAGGTCGGCCTGGCCCTCGACCGCGCCGTGGACGCGGCAGAGCCCGTTCTTCACCGACCGCTGGCAGATCGGGCACCGGTAGACGAGGCCGCTCGGCGGCAACAGCGCGACCACGATCCCCTCGACCGAGATCGACTCGCCGCCCCCTTCGTCCTCGACCCGGGCGATCGTGCGGGGCGGGGCGGCGAGGAGCTGGTCGGCCGCGGGAAGGTCCGAGCCCTCGATGCGGAGAACGGTCGCCCGCTCGTCGAGCACGAGCTGGGGGCGGTCCCGGAAGCGGCGGACGTAAGCGCCGGCAATGCGGACCGACTCTCCGGCCCGAAGACCGAAGTCGCTCCATGACGTGAAGGCGATCGTCCCCGTCCGATCGGCCGCGAGCCCCTCGAAGAGGACCCGGCGTTCCTCCCCGACCGTCACCGTCCGCGACGCGACCCGAAGGAGTCGCAGCTCGATCCGGAACCCCTCCATCGCCGGGGCGAGCGACCGCACGGTCTGGAACGGGATCGAATCGGCGTCGATGCGGGGCAGCTCGGCCGGGCTTGCCGGCCCGACCCGCGTGCGCCACGTGAACGATACCTCCGGGCGGCCCCGGAACTCTCGCACTTCCGCGCCGACGGCGCGTACGACGGTGCCGCGCTCGATCCCCTCGCGCGGCGGGTCCCACCACGTGAAGCGGACGCTCGCGGTCCCGTCCGAGAGCAGACCCGAAAGCAGCGGTCGCCGGCTCCCGTCCGAGCGCCGGGTCACCTCGCGGCGCTCGGCGAGCACGATGCGGCCGATGACCTCGACGGGCGAGACCTGGACCGACAGGTCCTTCAGTCGGACCTCCGGGATCTCGGTAGGGCGGGCAGCTTCGGCCATGGGACGCAGAGCGGAGGGCGGGAACCCTCCCTCGCCATAAAACGGCGGCGACGCGCGCGGAGGGTGAACGATGACCGTGGGCCGCCGCCACCCCCGAGCCGGGGGCGGTCGGCCGTCGCACAAGCCTTTTCATCCGCGCCCGCTCAAGGGACCTCCGACCTTGCCGCCCAAGTTCAACCAGAAGGTCGACCGGATCCTCGCCGCGCGGAACTCGCTCGTCTGCGTGGGGCTCGACCCCGACCCGGAGCACATGCCGAAGGCGCTGCGTCGGCTCGCGCCGGGACCGCAGCTCGAGAAGTTCCTCGGGGGGATCATCCAGGCGACGTACCCGCACGCGGCGGCGTACAAGATGCAGCTCGGCGCCTACTTCCAGTACGGGCCGAAGGGGATCGAGGTCCTCGCGAAGCTCCCGAAGAAGATCGGGCCGACCCGCTTGAGGATCCTCGACCTCAAGGCGAACGACATCCCGAACGTGATGCGGATGTTCCGCGGCGGCGCCTTCCGCACGCTCGGGTTCGACGCGGTCACGGTGACTCCCTGGCTCGGCTGGGAGACCCTCGCGCCGTTCCTCGACGACCCCGCGCATGGGGTGTTCGTGGTGGCCCACTCCTCGAACCCCGGCGCGCCGGATTTCCAGGAGATCCCGACCCCGCGCGGGCCGCTGTGGCTCGCCGTGGTCGGCGAGGTCCGCCGGCTCGCCCATGCGCACGGGAACCTCGGGGTCGTCATCGGCGCGACGTTCTCGGACGCGTTCCGCCACGCCCGCGCGGCGCTCGGCAACGGCATCCCGATGCTCGTGCCCGGCGTGGGGGCGCAGGGCGGTTCGCTCTCGACCGCGGTACGCGAAGGGGTCGACGCTCGGGGCCGGGCGCTCCTCGTCAGCGCCTCGCGCAGCATCCTCTACGCCTCCGCCGAATCGGACTGGCGGCGGGCCGCCGGCGCCGAGGCCGAGCGCCTGAAGGTCCAGATCAACCAGCTGCGCGCAGGTCTTCGTACAGGCTGAGCAGCTGGCGCGCCACGGTCGCGAGCCCGTACCGCTCTTCCGCGCGACGTCGGCCCGCGGCGCCCATCCGGCGCGCGAGGTCCGGGTCGTCCAGGAGCGCGCGCACCTTCTCGGCGAGGTCGGCGGCGATCAGCGGCTCGATGAGCAGCCCTTCCTTCCCGGGCTCGATCACCTCGCGGACCCCGGGCATGTCGGCGATGACGACCGGTAGGCCGGCGGCCATCGCCTCGGCGACGACGAGGCCGAACCCCTCGAGCCGGTTCTGGGAGGTGAAGACGAAGACGTCGCCGAGCGCAAGGTAGCGCGGGAGGTCCTCGTCGGAAACGAACGGGCAGAACCGCACCCGGGCGGCCACCCCGAGCCGCCGGGCCTGGCCGATCAGGCTCGGGAGACGCGGTCCGGCCCCGATCACCACGAGCACGACGTCCGGGGGGAGGAGAGAGAGCGCCCGGAGCATCACGTCCACGCCCTTGTGCGGCACGAGACGGCCCGTGAAGACCATCACCCGTTTCCCTTCGAGGCGGAGGTCGCCGCGGAGCGCGGAGGCGTCGAGCCCCGGACGGAACCGGTCGAGGTCGACGGCAGAGGGGATGATCGTGAGCGGGCGGCCGCGGAGCACCGCCGAGGTGATCCCGTAGCTCTTGGTGTGGACGACGATCCGGTGGACCCGCTTGAGCGTCGGCGGAACGAAGACCCGCTGGTAGCCGCCGGCGAGAAGGCGGCCGAGGTACCCGGGGAGGAAGAGGTCGCAGTGGTAGGTGAGCACGACGGGCGGGTTCCGGCGGTCGAGCGCCCGCGTTACGAAGTAGGAGCTGAGCGGCGGAGGGTAGTGCAGGTGGAAGACGTCCGCCCCGAGCGTGCGGGCCAGACGGCCAGATCCGATATCGAGCGGCGTGTTGAAGACGATCCCGAGCGAGCGCGAGCGGACGACCCGGTAGCCCTCCATCTGCTCCTCGGTCGGCAGGTGGCGGTCGTAGCGCGAGGTGAGGACCGTGACGTCGTGGCCCTCGCGTGCGAACTCCCGGACGAGCCCCCGGACGTGCGACTCGACCCCGCCCGCGTGGGGGGCGAAGAACGGGCTGACCTGGACGATGCGCACGAACGACCGCTACCGGCTCCTCGGTCTTCAGTCCATCGTTGCGCGGGTGCGAATGACGAGAGACGACCTAGGCCGCCGACTCGTCCCGCCGCCGAGACGACGGGGGGAGCGGCGACGCCTCCCGCGTCTGGAGCAGCTGCTCCGGCGGGAGGGAGGAGATCTCGACACCGTGCATCGCTTCGCCGAGGCCGCTCGAAACGCGGGCCAGCAGATCGGCCTGGTCGAAGTGGAGGGAGGCCTCCACGATCGCCCGCGCGACCTTCATCGGGTGCTCCGCCTTGAAGATCCCGCTGCCGACGAAGACACCGTCGACGCCGAGCTCTCGGCAGAGCGCCGCGTCCGCCGGGGTCGCGATCCCGCCCGCCGCGAAGTTGACGACCGGTAGCCGGCCGAGCTGACGGACCTCGTTCAGGACCGTCTCGGAGACCCGCTCCCGCTTCGCCCACGCGGCGAGGTCCTTCTTCGGCAGCTTGAGGACCTCCGCGACGTCCCGGTTCATCTGGCGGATGTGGCGGACCGCCTCGATGACGTTCCCCGTGCCCGCCTCCCCCTTCGTCCGGATCATCGCCGCTCCCTCGTCGATCCGACGGAGCGCTTCGCCCAGGTTCCGGGCGCCGCAGACGAACGGGACCTTGAACGGCTTCTTGTCCACATGCTGGAACGGATCGGCCGGGGTCAGGACCTCGGACTCGTCGATCATGTCGACCTGGAGCGCCTGGAGGATGCGTGCCTCCGCGGTGTGCCCGATCCGGCACTTGGCCATGACCGGGATCGAGACCCGTTCCCGGATCTCCCGGATCTTGGTGGGATCGGCCATTCGCGCGACCCCGCCGGCCGCCCGGATGTCGGCCGGCACCCGCTCGAGCGCCATCACCGCGACGGCCCCGGCCTCCTCCGCGATCGCCGCCTGGTCGGCGGTCGTGACGTCCATGATGACACCGCCCTGCTGCATGCGAGCGAATCCGCGCTTCACCAGCTCCGTCCCGAAGCGGAGCTTCTCCATGATGTCGGCCATACGCCCTGTCGACCCAGTACTGAGCACGTCGGCCGGCTATAAGATGGCGCGGGAGGTCCTTCTCGGCGGCGGAGCGTCCGGGGCGCCCCCCTGCGGGGCCGATAACCGTTAATCCCGCCGACCTCTGCCGTGGGTGGCAGGGGGAGCTGGGAACCGGCTGAGAGGACGGGGAGGACCCGTCGACCCCACGAACCTGTAGGGGCAATGCCCGCGAAGGGAATGCGATGCGGCACCTGAGGAGACTCTCTAGCGGTTCGACGGACCGATGACCGCGGTCCCGCCGGGCGCGGCGGTCCGGCCTCGTCGCCTTCGGGCTCCGGGGCGGATCGGCCGTCTGTTCAAGGTCGCGGCCGTCGTGCTCATCGTGACGGTCGCCGGGGGCGGTCTCGCCGCCTACCTCGGCTCGGGGCTCGGCGAGCCGACGCTGATCATCTACACCTACCCGAGCCTCTTCGGCGGCCCCGGGACTGCGGCCTACAACTACGTCTTCGGCACCTTCGCGGCGTCCCACCACGTGCACATCGAGGTCGAGTTCCCACCGGGAAACCTCGTGAGCACCCTGCGGACCGAGCAGAACGCCCCGGTCGCCGACCTCGTGATCGGGCTCGACGAGATCACGGCCCCCCAGGCCGAGTCGTATGGGCTCCTCGTGCCGTATGCGGCGCCCGGCCTCGCCGACGTGCCGGCCCAGTTCGTCCAGGAGATCAGCCCCTCGCACGACGCCGTCCCGTACGAATGGGGCTACCTCGGGATCGACTACACCTCGGCCTTCGCGAACCAGACGAACGGGGCGGTCGCGCACGCGACCTTTCCTGACTTTGCCACCAACGCCACGTGGGCGAGCCAGCTCCTCACGGAGGACCCGACGGTCGACATCACTGGTGAGGAGTTCCTGGTGTGGGAGATCCAGTACTACGAGCAGGTACTGCATCAGAACTGGACCGGGTTCTGGAGCGCCGTCATGCCGCACTTCTCCCTGTACAAGCCCGCGCCCGACTGGGGGACCGCCTTCAACGAGTTCTCGAGCCCGGGCGGGCCGGCGATGGTCGTGAGCTACACCTCCGACCCGGCGTACGCCGCGTACAACGGTACCCCGGGAGCGTACAATTCCACCGTCAGCTGGTGGAACGGGGCTGCCTACGGCTGGCAGACGGTCTACGGGGTGGGGATCGTGAACGGCTCCCGCCACCTCAGCCTCGATCAGGAGTTCATCGACTGGCTCCTGAGCGGTCCCGTCCAGGCGGAGATTCCGCTCAACGAGTGGGAGTACCCGGCGAACTCGACGGTCGCGGTCCCGTCGGTCTACGGCTGGGCGCCGAACCCCGACCTCATCCAGCCCCTGAACGTCGGAACCTCGCCGGCGCAGATCGCGGCGTCGCTCCCCGGCTGGCTCGCGACGTACCAGGAGCTCGCGACCCAGTACATCCCGCCATGAGGCTCCGGGGCGACGGACTTGCCGTCCTGCCGGCCCTCGCCTTCGTGGGGCTCTTCGCGCTCTTGCCGGTCGCCCTGCTCTTCGTCGTGGCGCTCGCGAACATCGGGGGCGCCCCCGGCCTCGTCTCGGTCCTTTCGAACCCGCTGAACCGGGCCGCGATCCAGAACTCGCTTGTCCAGGGCGGGCTCTCCGCCGTGGTCGCGGTCGCGATCGGCTACCCGGTCGGACTGTTCTTCGGCCGGTACGACTGGCCCGGTCGGGCCGCCCTGCGGTCGTTCTTGCTCGTGCCGTTCCTCCTCCCGAGCCTCGTCGTCGTGTTCGGGATCCTCGACGTGTTCGGGCCTTCCGGGCTCCTCACCTCCGCGAACCCGGCGTTCGGATGGCTTGGCTCGGGCCTCCCGGCGATCGTCGCGGCGAACCTCGTCTTCAACACGCCGATCGTGGTCCTCTTCACCGCCACCGGAGCGGAGGTCGCCTCCGCCGACCTCGAGGAGACGGTCGCGGTGCTCGGGGGGTCGCCCGCTCGGGCCTATCTCGACAGCTGGGGTCCTCCCACGTGGGTCGGGGCGGCGGTCGGCGGGCTCATCACCTTCCTGTTCTCCGGGCTCTCCTTCGCCCCGCCGCTCCTCTTGTGTGGTCCCCGGTGCTACACCATCGAGGTCCAGGTCTGGTCGCTCTACCAGCAGCTCTTCCAGCCGAACGCGGCGGCGGTGCTCGCGCTGGTGATGGTGCTGCTCTTCCTCGGGCCGACCGCCCTCTACCTCCTGCTCCTCGGTCGACTGCGCGCGCTCCCCGGCGGTCGCGCCCGCCGGATCCCGCTGCGAGAGGGCGGGGCGGCGGGGCTCGCTCTCGCCGCGCTCTCGGTCGCGGTGCTGGCCGCCGAGTTCGGCCTCCTCGGGTCCGTCCTGTACCGGTCGCTCGCGCCGACCACCGGCGGCGCGGTCGGGGGCGCGTGGACCGCGCTCTTCTCGAGCACGACCACGGAACGGCTCGGCATCTCGGCGGTCGGCCTCATCGAGAACTCGCTCCTGTTCGCGGCCGCGGCGAGCGCGATCGCGATCCTCCTCGGCGTCACGCTGGGCTACGCGGTCGTGCGTCGTCCCGGTCGCGCCCGCTCGGTCGGTCTCCTTCTGTTCCTTCCGCTCCTCATCTCCCCGGTCCTGCTCGCCTTCTCGCTGGCCGAGCTCTGGCGCCCGCTCTTCGGCGGCGCCCCCAACGTCTGGCTCCTGATGGTCGTGAGCCAGGCGACGCTCGCCGTTCCGTTCGCCCTCCAGAGCCTCGAGATTCCGCTCGCCGGGCTTTCCCCCGCGGCGCGGGAGGCCGCCGAAAGTCTCGGGGCTCGGCCGTTCGGAGCGTTCCTCGACGCCGACCTTCCGCGGGTCCGCAGCGGGCTCGCGAGCGCCGGCCTGTTCGCCTTCGCGCTGGGGCTCGGCGAGTTCACCGCGACGTACTTCCTCTGGATCCCGCGGTTCACCACCCTCCCCGTCGCCCTGGTCCTGCTCAGCCAGGACCGGCTGGTCGCCGCCGAGAACGCGGCGGTCGCCCTGCTCCTGCTCTTGAGCCTCGCCGTGTTCGCCGCGCTCCAATTCGGAGGTCGCCGTGTCGAGCTCTAGGCCTCTCCTCTCGGTCGAGGGACTCTCGGCGGCGTGGGACCGAACCCCGGTGCTCCGGTCGATCTCCCTCGATCTGAACGAGCGGGAGTTCCTCGTCCTGCTCGGCCCGAACGGCAGCGGGAAGACCACGCTCCTGCGCTGCCTCGCCGGCCTCGAGCGCACGAGCGCGGGGCGGATCCGGCTCGACGGGGCGGACGTCACCGACCTTCCGGCGTACCGGCGCGGCTTTGGCCTGATGTCCCAGGAGCCGGCGCTCTTTCCCCATCGGACCGTCTACGAGAACATCGCCTACGCGCCGCTCTTGAAGCGCCGGCCGCGGTCGGAGGTCGAGGAAGACGTCGGGCACCTGATCGAGCTCGTCCACCTCGGCGGCCTCGAGGACCGGTACCCGCAGACGATCTCGGGAGGCGAGCGCCAGCGCGTCGCCCTCGCCCGCGCCCTCGCCGCCCGGCCGAAGGTCGTGCTCCTCGACGAACCGTTCGCGGCGATCGATGTGGAGGTGAAGGCCGGGCTCCACGCCGAGTTCCGCGAGGTCCTCCGCCTCGCCGGCACGGCCGCGATCCACGTCACTCACGACCGGGAGGAGGGGCTGTTCCTCGGCGACCGGGTCGGACTCCTGTTCGACGGCGCGCTCGAGGCGATCGACCGTCCGCTCGACCTCTACCAGCACCCTCGGTCGGTGCGGGCCGCCACGTTCCTCGGCTACAACATCCTCGAGGGTCCCTCCGGGCCGGTCGCTCTCGGGCCGGGCGACCTCACGTTCGGCCCCCCCGGTACGACCGGGCTCCCCGCGACGGTCGTCTCGGCCGGGACTACGGGCCGGGAGACCCTCCTGGTCCTCCGCACGGACGACGGCCGTCGGGTAGAGGTCCGCCTCCCCCTCGGGGGGCAGTGGCCGCCCGGGACTCGGGGAGTCCTCGGCTGGGACCCGGCCACCGTTCGACCGCTCCCCCGCGAGCCGGCCCCGACCGGGGCCACAAGCCCCAAAAGCTCGGGGCGATTGGAGAATCCATGAACCCCCCTGTCGACCCCCTCGGAGTGACCGAGACGGTGACGCTCGGCGCTGCCAGTTACACGATCTACCGCCCTGACCGGCTGAAGGGAGTCGACCCGGCCCGTTTCCGGCGCCGCCCCCGGACCGTCCAGGTCCTGCTCGAGAACCTCGTGCGCCACTTTGACCCGGCGAAGTCCGACCCCGCGCATCTGGTCGCGCTCGCGAACGGGGAACGGCTTCCCGAGACCGCGGAGCTGGCGTACTACCCCGAGCGGATCCTCCTTCAGGACTTCACCGGCGTCCCGGTCGTTGTCGACCTTTCGACCTTGCGCAACGCCGCGGCGAGCCGTCATCTCCCCGCGGGGCGCGTCAATCCGTCGGTCCGCGTCGACCTCATCATCGACCACTCGGTCCAGGTCGACAGCTTCGGTTCGCCCCGTTCGCTCGGCGTGAACCTTGACCGGGAGTACGAGCGGAACGAGGAGCGGTACCGCTTCCTGCGCTGGGCGAAGGGCGCCTACGACAACGTCCACATCGTTCCGCCCGGGAACGGGATCTGCCACCAGGTCAACCTCGAGCACCTCGCGAGCGTGGTCGTGGCGGCCGACAGGGACGGACGGCCGGTCGCCTACCCCGACACCCTGATCGGGACCGACTCGCACACGACGATGGTCAACGGCCTCTCGGTGCTCGGCTGGGGCGTCGGCGGTATCGAGGCCGAGGCGGTCATGCTGGGGGAGCCGTACTTCCTGCCGCCGCCCGAGGTCGTCGGGGTCGAGCTCACGGGGGAGCTCCCCGAGGGGGCCACCGCGACCGACCTCGTTCTCACGGTCGTGCGCGTCCTCCGCGAGACGGGCGTCGTCGAGAAGTTCGTCGAGTTCTTCGGCCCAGGGGTGGCGCACCTGGCGGTCCCCGACCGGGCCACCGTCTCCAACATGTGCCCGGAGTACGGCGCGACCTCGGCGCTGTTCCCGATCGATGCGGCGACGATCGCCTATCTGCGCGGGACCGGTCGCCCGGAAGACCTCATCGCCCGGGTCGAGGGGTACGCTCGTCGGCAAGGCTGGTGGGGCGCGCCCGCCCCCGGCACGGTCGACTACGATCGCGTGATCTCGATCGACCTCCGCAAGGTCGTCCCGAGCGTCTCGGGCCCCCGCAATCCCGAGGAGAGCGTCCCGCTCGGGGGTGTCCCGGCCTCGTTCGGCCATGCGCTGTCGGCGTACCGGTCGGCCCATCCCCGGCCCGAGAACGCCGCGAACGCCCCTGCGCATCCCGGCGGCACGCCGGAGGCGGGTCCGGGGCCTTCGTCGCCCCGCGACGGGGCCGTGGTCATCGCCGCGATCACGAGCTGCACCAATACCTCCAACCCGTCGGTGATGGTCGGGGCGGGCCTGATCGCGAAGCGAGCGGTCGAGCTCGGTCTCTCGGTCCCACCGTACGTGAAGACCTCCCTGGCCCCCGGCTCGAAGGTCGTCACCTCCTACCTCGAGCGGGCGGGCCTCCTCCCGTACCTGAACCGGCTCGGCTTCGAGGTCGTAGGGTACGGGTGCACGACCTGCATCGGCAACTCGGGCCCGCTTCCCCCCGAGGTCGATCGCGCCATACGAGAGCGGGACCTCTACGTCGCCGCGGTCCTGAGCGGCAACCGCAACTTCGAGGCCCGGATCCATAGCCAGGTCCGGGCGAACTATCTCGCGTCCCCGATGCTGGTCGTCGCCTACGCGCTCGCGGGGCGGATGGACCTGGACCTGACGCGCGAGCCGCTCGGCCTCTCGAAGGACGGTCGCCCGGTCCATCTCTCGGATCTGTGGCCGTCCGCGATCGAGGTCCGGCGGATCGTCGAAGCGAGCCTTCGGCCCGAGATGTTCCGCGAGAAGTACCAAGCGATCGAGGTCGGCGACCCCCACTGGGAGGCGCTCGACCCGCCCACGGGAGAGCTCTACCCCTGGGCCCCGACGTCAACGTACCTCGCCGAGGGGCCGTACCTCCGGCTCGCGCCGCCGTTCCTCCCGACCGACGGGGTCCTCGTCCGGGGCGCTCGGGTCCTCGCGCTCCTCGGGGACAAGGTGTCGACCGATCACATCTCTCCCGCCGGGGAGATCGCCGAGGAGTCCCCGGCCGGCGAGTACCTCCGCGCGCACGGCGTCCCGACGTCCGAGTTCAACACGTACGGCTCCCGCCGCGGCCACCATGAGGTGATGATCCGCGGTACGTTCGCGAACGTGCGCCTGAAGAACCGGCTCGCCGCGCCGAAGGAAGGCGGGTTCACCGTCCACGTGCCGTCCGGTCGGGCGATGACGATCTTCGCGGCCTCCGAGCAGTACCGCGCCGAGGGGACCCCCCTTCTCGTCCTCGCCGGGAAGAACTACGGCCAGGGGAGCTCCCGCGACTGGGCCGCGAAGGGCCCGCGTCTCCTCGGGGTCGGCGCCGTGATCGCGGAGAGCTACGAGCGGATCCACCGCGCGAACCTCGTGCAGATGGGAGTGCTCCCGCTCGTCTTCCGACCCGGAGAGAGCGTGTCGTCCCTCGGGCTCACCGGCCTCGAGAGCTACGAGCTCACGCTCGATGGGGCGAGCGACCTGCACCCGAATGCGCCGGTCCGCGTGCGCGCCACGGCGTCCGACGGTCGCACGGTGGAGTTCACCGCGGTCGCTCGGCTGCAGTCGGCCATCGAGGTCGACTACTACCGGGCGGGCGGTGTCCTGCCCTACGTGATGGCGCATCGGTTCGCCAAGTAGACCGATTGCTCCGCCGCCTCCGACGGCGGCGGTACGGGGTCAGCCGGGGGGGCCGGGCGGAGGGTTCCAGAAGGCGAGCGCCAGCACCCGGCGGTATGTGACGATCCGGCCCCCGATCCGTCGCCGGGCCTCGGCCACGGCCGCCTCGAGCTGCTCCGGGGGAATGCGGAGCGTCCAGCGGTTGGCGCGCCGCGCGATCGGCTCCAATTGTCGTGCCAGCGGTTCGGTCACCTCCGTATCCTCAAGGATGACGAGCCGGTCCGGGGGATAGGTACGCAGGAGTTCCCGGTCGAGGATCCGGGAGCCCCCCGTGCGCGGGGGCACCGCGAGTCCCCGGCGGCGCAGCTCCTCGAAGACGAGCGCGTGAGGGTTCGACTCCGGGGCGTCGAACGGGTCCGGCCGGGCCGCGTCCGCCGGCTCGACCAGTGCCACCGCGCCGGACCGCGCGACCCGGCGGCCCTCGCTCAGGGCCCGCGGGGTGTCCCCGACGATGTGGAGTACGTGCACGAACAAGGTCAGGTCGAAGCTTCGGTCGCCGAAGGGGAGGCGAAGCGCGTCGCCGTGGACTAGCCGGGAGATCCCTTTCTCCCGGGCCCGCGCGAGCATTGCCCGCGACGCGTCGAGCCCGGTGACGCGGAAGCCGCGCGCCGTGAGCGGGCCACCGATCCGGCCGGTGCCGACCCCGACCTCGAGGATCGAGCCTCCGCCGGCGCGGGCGAGTTCCTCCCCGAGCCGGTCCACGGTCGCGGGGTCGAGGCCGGCCCGCGTATCGTCGTAGACCCGCGCGATCGTGTCGAAGGCTTCGACGACCTCGGTCAGCCCCACGGCAGGGCCGAGCGAGTGCGGCTATTTTTCGTGCTGCCTACGGCGGCAAGCCCGATCGCCGCGAAGCCGCCGACCGGCGGTACGAACGGTCCGCCACACGAAGCCTTTTGTGGCGCGGACGGTTACCCGACCTCAGCAGTATTTCATCCGCCCCGTTTCGTCCGTCCCCGGCGCCGCATCTCCGAATCTCGGCCGGGTCCGGGGCTGGCGAGCCGGACGCTGCTGGAGCTCCTGTGATCCGGCTATGCATCACCTCGCAAACGCCCCCCCTCCGGCCCCTGCCGGGCGCGACGCCGAACCCCCGGAAGCCGTGGCGGATCGGTACCGACTACGTCCCCAACGTCGGCGGGGTCGTGCCGATGATGCGGGCGCTCCTGCGAGAGTCGGTCGGTCGATGGGTCGCCCCGAACCCTCGCTGGGTCGCGCTGAGCTCTCCCGACCTTCCGCCGCAGGTCCGCACCGATGATGGGTACGTCCTCGAAACGGTGGATCTCAGCGCCGAGACTCGGGCCGCGTACGGACGGTTCAAGGAATCGGTCTGGCGGTCGTTCCACACACCGCTCGAGTACCACTTCCCGATCGCCGACTACGTCGGGTTCGCGGAGTACAACTTCCGGACGGCCGTGCGGCTGCTCGAACGAGCGGCGGAGTACGACGTCGTCTACGTGAACGATTTCCAGCAGATCCTCGTCGGCGGGATCGTGGGCTCGGCCGCGCCGGCGCTCCTGCGCTGGCACATCCCGGTCGATCTCAAGGGCTACCCGGAGCCCGTCCGCCGCTTTTTCGTGAAGTCGATGGAAGGGTTCGATGGGATCGTGGTCAGCACCCGCGCCGGGCTCGAGGAGCTCATCCGAGCCGGCTTCCATGGCCGGGCGTTCCAGGTGTACCCGTACATCGATCCGTCGACGCAGCGCAACGCGAGCGCGCAGGAGGTCGCGGCGCTCCGCAGCCGCTTCGGCATCGGGTTGAGCGACCCGATCGTGCTCGCGGTCGGCCGCATGGATCCGGTCAAGCGGCAGGACCTCCTCATTGAGGCGTTCGCGCGGGTGCGCCGTCGCCAGCCCACGGCCCGGCTCATGCTGGTCGGCGGCGGCAGCTTCTCGACGCGCACGGTCGATGCCGGTGCGGGGGCCAGCAAGGCCGAGCGCTGGCTCGACTATCTCGAGCAGAAGGTCCGAGAGCTGCGACTCGATTCCGCAGTCATCTTCACCGGCTCGCTGAGCGACGCGGACCTTCAGACCGCCTATTCCACCGCCGAGGTCTTCGTCCATCCGGCCCCGTGGGAGGGGTTCGGCCTCGTGGGGGTCGAGGCCTGGTTCCACGACCTCCCGATCGTCGTGAGCCGCGGGGCGGGGATCTCGGAGCTCGTCGACGACGACGTGAACGGGTTCACCTATCCGCCCGGTTCCGTGGCGGCGCTCGCCCGGGCGCTCGACCAGCTGCTCGCCCACCCCGAGCTCGCCCGGCGGATGGGCGAGGCCGGCGCGCTGACGGCCCGGCGGTGCACGGTCCAACGCGCGGCGCCACGGCTCCGGGAGATCTTCGAGCGGGCGATCCGGATCTACACGTACAGCGGGCTCCGCGAGGGCAAGAGCCTCGGGGCGCGGTTGCGATGAGCCCGGGCCGCGCTCGGAGCGGTCCGCGGCCGAAGCGAACCGCACCGAACGAACCGGTCCGGGCGCTGACCTCCGACGTGTGGTACACGCTGCTCTATCTCCACGCCCCCGACCAGGTCCGGCTCGATCTGGCGCGTGTGCGCATCTGGTCCTCTCCGCTCGTCCGCGCCGGTCGCTCCCGAACGGAGGCCATCACGGCCGTGCGCGCGCTCGAGTCCTGGGCGGCCGCGGCCGAGGGAGAGGGATGGACCCCCTCCATCCCCGTCCAGGCGGAGCACCTCACCGAACGGACCGGGGTCCCGATCGATCCGGTCGCGATCGCCGACCGGCTCGACGCCCTCGTAGACCGTTTCCCGATCCGCGTCGCCCCGGGTGCGATCGCTACCCTCGCCCGGCTGCACGAGGCTGGGCTCCGGCTCGGGCTCGTGTCGAATCTGTTGCACGAGACGGGGGAGGGGCTGCGCCGGCTCCTTTCGCAGGTCGGCCTCCTTCCGTTCTTCTCCTGCGCGATCCTCTCCTCCGAGCATCCGTGGTCGAAGCCCCGACCCGAGCCGTTCCGTGCCGCCGTGCGGGCGCTCGGACGTCGGCCGGGCGAAGCGGCGCACGTCGGCGACCTCACCTACGACGTCCTGGGCGCTCGTCGTGCCGGTCTCTGGCCGATCCTCTACACGGGTCTCCACCGCTACGAACCGGCCCGCCTCGATGGGCTGACGAGGATTACCGATTGCAAGCTCAAGCGGGTCGCCCGCTGGGCGGACCTCCCGGACCTCCTCATCCACCGCCATTGACCGGGACGGCGGAGGAAGGGGCGAAACCGACCCCCTGCGTCGAAACCGCTCCCGAACGGATCACGATGGCCCGCGGTGGGACCGACCGGGCGGGGCGGTGGAACGGCGGACCCGACGCCGAGACCTCGGCACGGCGCGCGCTAGGTGTTCCGCGATCAATTCCTGGAGCACGGCGGCGTTCGAGTGCGCTCCGTCGCGCGCGGCATAGAGCAACGTGACCGGCCGGGTCGCCGCCTCCACCGCCAAGGCCGCGATCGCCGCCACGGGCCGCTCGAGTTCCCGTCGATATCGACGGCGGAACTCGGCGAATCTCGCCGGGTCGTGCCCGTACCAGGTTCGCAGCTCGGAGCTGGGAGCGAGCTCGGGCCGCCAGGCGTCGACCCGAGCCTTAGCCTTGGCGAGCCCGCGCGGCCAGAGCCGATCGATCAGGACCCGAAGCCCATCTTCCGGGGCGGCTTCCTCGTACACTCGCTTCGTTCGGATCATCGGCCGGCGCTCAGAAGTCGCCGTGCCTCATAATCTCACGCGGGCGGAGACCCCCCAACTCGTTGCGGGGAGGAAGCCCGCCACCCCTTCGGGCGGCCCACGGTTCTCGCCTTCAGGTCTCCCGCCCATAGCGGGCCACCGTC
>JAKACD010000070.1 GCA_021821785.1 Thermoplasmata archaeon | reverse complement strand
GGTCAGAAGATCCGGGAGCGGATCGGGGTAGTCCAGCAGGCGGAGTCGTTCGACTTCACTACGGTACAGGGCAACCTCGACGTCTACGGGGTGCTGTGGGGAATACCGAAGTCCGAGCGAGTGGCTCGGCGAGAGCGTCTCGTCGAGCAGTTCGGTCTCGGTGACATACGGAAGCGCCGCGCGTTCGACCTTTCCGGAGGTCAGAAGCGCCGGGTCCAGGTCGCTCGGGAGTTCATGCACGACATGGAGATCCTGTTCCTCGACGAACCGACCGTGGGGCTCGACGTGATCATGCGCCGCCAGCTGCTCGACTCCGTCCGCGCGCAGGTCCGCCAGGGGCTCACCGTGGTCTTCACCACGCACAACCTCGAGGAGGCGGACTACCTCTGCGACCGGGTCGCCGTGATCGACGAGGGTCGGATCCTCGTGATGGACAAGGTCGAGAACCTCAAACGGCTCTACGGGGGCAAGAAGACGGTCGATCTCACGGTCGCGAACGGGGACGCCGCCCGATATTTTGGCGCGCTCACGAACGCGCTCGGTGGCTCGACCTCGGTGCGGACTCACCAGAACTCGGCGGTCGTCCTCACCGACGACCCGAAACAGACGCTGGCCACCATCGTCGATCTCGCCCAGCGGATGGGGACCCAGATCGAGTGGCTCAATGTCCGGATGAACACGCTGGAGGACGTATTCCTGCGATCGGTCCGGCATGAGGGAGAGGAGAATGGCGGCACCTAACCTGCTCCGGCTCATCTATCGGAACATCGTGGTCAATACCGACCCGGGCAGCCTCATCATACTGATCGGCCTCCCGGGGCTCTACTTGGTGTTCTTCGGGTTCGGGTTTCAATCCCTCGCCGCCGGCGCGTCGACCGGCTCGGGCTATCTCGAATACCTCACGCCCGGGATCATGGCGTTCCAGGTGGTCATGGCCGGGACCGTGGGGGGAAGCATTCTCTGGTCGGACCGACGCTGGGGCATGCTCGCTCAGCTCCTGAGCGGGCCGTTCACACGCCTACAGTACCTCCTCGGGATCATGCTCACTTCGATGGTGTTCGGCCTGGGCGGGGCCACCATCATGCTCGGCGTCGCCTATGGGCTCATCGGGACCGTACCGACCCAAGGGTTCGTTCTCGGCGTGATCTTCGGGTCGATCGTCGTCGGCTCACTCTTCTTCGGGGGTCTCATGCTGCTCTTGGCCGCCCTCGTCAAGTCGAACACGGCCTACAACAGCATCCAGCTCCTTCTCATCTTCATCATCAACTTCGCGAGCACGGTGTTCTATCCGCTGTCGAGCGGATTGCCGGTCGTGCTGAAGTGGCTCTTCGTGATCAATCCCCTGACCTACGTCTCCGACGCCGTCCGGGGCGCGTACCGCGGCAGCTTGACGCCCACCGACGGGTACGAGATGCTCGTCCTAGTCCTCGAGACCATCGTCGTGCTTGTCCTGGCCGTTCGCGCCTACATGCGCTCCGAGCTCTCGTACGAGTGAGCGGACCGCTTCCACCCCCCTCGCCGCACTCCGCGGCGTCGGTCTAGAAACGGTCCCCCGCGAGGCAGACGAAGCGCGGATCGGCGGTGGTAAACTCGGAGACCGCCGCGCGTTGCGTCCAGCTACTTCCCAGCTTCGCGCCTAGGAACCCGTACCACGCTGTCGATACTACGGTGTATTGAGGTGGGCGGAAGACCTCGGGGGCATCAGTGACCAGGGTGTGCTGGAAGAAGTAGGGCTCTTGGGGTCGCACGCTCGCGACGGCGTCTCTTAAAGCCTGCCCCACCCGGGGAGTCCTTCCCACGAGTTCTCCGCAGATGACCCGTGTGGGGTTCACGTCCACATGGGCGTACCCGGCGATCTCTCGCCCCTCTTGGATGACGAGAAGGTTCTTTGCCGGATGGAAATCGCCGGCGAGCGCGGCGGCCCGCCCGCTCCCTTTCGGGCGACAATAGAATCCGAGGCGGCCCCGGGTGCGATCTTCCCGGAGCTTGTCCAAGGCGTCCAGATCGGCTACTCGGCCAGGACGGACGGTCATGCCGCGAGGAGGGCGACGCACGGATTTCGCCGGGGCGTGGACGGCCCAGGGCGGCATGTGGACGTCTCGGTACCCGAACTTCTCGTAGAATCCGTGGGCGATCCAGGAACGGTTCGTCCAGAGCCCGGCGAAGTGGATGCCGTCCTCGCGCTCCCGCTCGTGGACTTCGGTGAGCAATCGCTTCGACACCCCGCGGTGAGCCCGATCCGGCCGGGTCGCCACCCCCGCGATCCCTGTGATCGTTCCGGGACCCTCACGGAACGCGTAGGGCAGACGCAACACTAGGATCTGGCCCACTACGTGCCCTTCTTCGATGGCGAAGACCCCCACGTAATCGGAGAACGCCGAGGTACGCCGTCGATAGATCTCGACCGCCGGCCTCGAAAAGATGCCTCCGAAGGCGGTGGTGTGGAGCAAGGCGCGATCGAGCTCCATTTCGGGCGTGAGCTCGTCAAACGTGAGAACCCGCATGCGTACCGCTCAAAGGGCACGGTTCCTTAGGCTTGATGCGCCCGTCTCCGGCCGAGAGGGCTCCGCGTGTAGTGGCTACCCTTCAAGAGGGAGCGACGCGCTCGGTGGTACATGAGCGGAGGGTCTCCCGCTCCTCCCGGCCCATTGACCCCCCCGCCCGCGGGGCCTCTCGTCTTCTTCTCGTCCCGCCGGGGCCGCTGGACCATTCTGGGCGCGATGGGGGTGGGGATCATTCTGATCGGGGCCGTACTGCTCGCGGGTGCGCCCTCGAGTCTGTGGAGCTCGATTCCCGGCCAGTCGTTCCTCCCGGTGGAGTCGCAGTCTGCTTCGGCCCTCCCCACCGGTTCGTGGGAGCTCACGAACGCGGCCGGTATCGCCGCCTGGAACACCACTACGCTGGCGCTCAACCTTACGGCGGTCTCCCTGCAGTGCACGATGAACTTTCCTGGCGGCGCCGCTCCGACCCACATCACTCTCCCGGCCTACCGAGGCAATCTGACGTCGGGGGTCGCCCCGATATGGCTTCTCGAGTACGTCGACCCGTCCGCGGGGATGGCCGCCGCGGTCGTCAACGAAGGGAGCCCGACCCTGCTTTTCACGGCCGCCGGCGCGGACTGTCCGCTCGTTCCCACGAACGTGACGGCCATCCCGCCGACCGTCGTCGATAGTTCGGTGGCGGCCCAGGCGCTCGCGGTCGCGGGCGCCGCGAGCTATCTCGCCGCGAACCCGAGCGGGATCTCCCTGATCATGGACCTCGTGGCGGGGCTTCCGGCAGCCCTGGGTGGCACGAACCCGCAGTGGGTCTTCTCCTACACTCCCTGTACGGGCATCTTCGGGGGTAACGTCTCGGGGCCGGCGAACGCGACCGCCTTCTCGGGGATCGTCAATGCGACTACCGGTGCGGTCAAGCAGGCTCGGCCCCTCCCGTACAGCTGCCAGAATATCCCTCCCTCACCCCCGCTTGCTTCGGTGTTTGCGCTCGGCTCCGCGGGGCTGGTGACCGGCGCCGGAACGAACGTGTCGTTGTCGATCCAGGGGTGCCGGAGCGGAGACTACTGTTACGAGCTCCCCGTAGTGTTCGCGTCCGGCGGGGTCAACCCGGCCGACATGTCGCTCGAGGTCACGTTCTCCAACGGGACCCTGGAGGCGGGGGTCGTGGGCTACGCGATCACCAATGGGACCGGCCAGGTGCTGCTGTACTCCTATGGGGCGACGGAATCCTCTTGGTCGACCGGGGCCGGTACCCCCACCCAGCCGTACGTTGCCGGGGACACGATCTGGGTCGACATGGGCCCCTCGAATCCGACCGGTCTCGGCTTGCTCCTTGGGGTCACCGGCCTCGGGCTCTACTCGAACAGCACGTACTACTCGGTACTACCCTGAAGGACGGGATCCACGGGTCCGTCCTCCGGTCGGACGCCCCGGTTCGTCTCGGGCTAAGGCTCGCAACACTGATACCCTCCCCGGGTGTCGAACCTGCTCCGGAGGGTCGGACCCGTGACCCTAGAGGAGATTCTGTTGGAGGTCTGGAAGCAGACACTGGCGGACGGCCGGACCCGGGTCGAGATAGGCCCGGAGGTCTCGGTCTCCGTCCGTCGGACCCGAAACCACGCTCTCCGGACAGTGACCTTCCAGTTCGAGGGTCGCCCGATCGACGGGATCGAGCAGAATCCCGAGACGAAGTCCGCGTGGGCCCGGATGGCTCGGGAAGGGAAGCGGATCATGCAGTTCTCCTGCGAAGGACGGTACGTGGGAAACGTGAGCGAAGGACACCTTACCCGGTATCCGGCGTGGAAGGCGAAGGGCCTCCCCGACTGAGCGCAGGTACGACCGTGCTCCAGAGCGCCCGTTCCCAGGTGTTGCCGACGTCGATCCTAGCGCCGAGTGACCGTGGTGGGGAGCGTTCGTGGGAAGGAGGGGTGGCGCGTTGAGCGAAGAAGGGTCTCGGTCGCCCCGACTTCTCCTCGCCCTGAGCTCCCTAGCCCACTTCGTCAACGACGGGACAACCTTCTTTGTACCCGTGATCGCGGCGTTGCTGGCAGAGCTCCGCGGCTTCTCGACGCTCGACGTAACCGTCCTCTTCGTCGTCTACTATCTGACGAGCTCGTTGTTCGGCCTCGTGATCGGGTGGTGGGCCGACCGGCGCGGTCGCCCGGGCACCCTCATGTCGGTCGGCATCGGGGTCCTGGCCCTCGGTCTCTTTGGGTTCTACGTCGCGCTCGCGGGCGTGGCCGGCCCCTCCGACTTCGTCGTCTCGCTCCTCGCGGGCGCCGTGACGGGGTTCGCGACCTCCTTCTACCACCCGTTGGGCGCCTCGATCCTGCAGCGGGCCTATCCGCCCGAGCGGCGCGGTACGGCGCTCGGTATCAACGGCGCGTTCGGCAGCCTCGGCCGTGCGCTGTACCCCTCCCTGTTCGCGTTGGTGGCGCTCGCGCTCGTGACCAGCGACTCGATCCTTCTGTTCGCCGCCGTGGCCCTCGGCGCCGCCGTACTGATCCGCTGGGGGGTCCGCCCATCGCGCCCGAACGCGACGATCCCGCCCCCTTCGACGGCGGTCGGGGCGAGGGACTCGATGACCACGGGGATCGTCCGGCTGACCGCGCTCTCCTT